>NZ_JCALDB010000011.1:0-182830 GCF_059812645.1 Mycobacterium sp. NGS45
GGTGGCCTTGGTGTAGATCTTGGTGATGCTGCCGTTGTCCTTGTCGAACAGCGCCGGGTCGACCTCAGCCCAGCCGCCCAGGTCGGCGATGGTCCACAGCTTCTCCGGCGTCGGGAAGTCGTCCTTGAAGTCGACGGCCACCGCGGGGTCGACCGGGCGGAACCCGGCCTCGGCCCACAGCTTCTGACCCTCGGCGGTGAACAGGAAGTTCTTCAGCGCGACGGCCTTGTCGTGGTGCGCGCTGGTGGTCACCACCGCGACCGGGTTCTCGATCTTGAAGGTGTGCGGCGGGTTGACGTGCTCGACGGGCTTGCCCTGCCGTTCGACGTGGATCGCTTCGTTCTCGTAGCTGATCAGCACGTCGCCGGTGCCCTGCAGGAACACGTCGGTGGCTTCGCGGCCGGAGCCGGGGCGGGTCTTGACGTGCTCGGAGACCAGCTTGTCGACGAACTCCAGACCGGCCTGCGGGTCCTTGCCGCCGTTGCTCTTGGCCGCATACGGGGCCAGCAGGTTCCACTTGGCCGACCCGGAACTCAGCGGGCTGGGGGTGACCACCTCGACGCCGGGTGCCAGCAGGTCGTCCCAGTCCTTGATGTTCTTCGGGTTGCCCTCGCGCACCACGAAGGTGACCACCGAGCCGAACGGGATGCCCTTGGTGGCGTCGGCGTTCCAGTCCTCGGCGACCTTGCCGGCGTCGACCAGACGGGTGATGTCGGGTTGCACCGAGAAGTTCACCAGGTCGGCCGGCTTGCCTTCCTTGACGCCGCGGGACTGGTCGCCGGAGGCGCCGTAGGACGTGGTCACGGCCACGCCCTTGCCTTCCGGGGTCTCGGCGAACGCCGGGATGATCTTGCTCCAGCCGGGCTCCGGCACCGCGTAGGCCACCAGGGTCAGGGTGGTTTCGGCGTCGCTGCCGCCCTCGGCCCCGACCACGTCACTCGATCCGCCGCCGCAGGCAGCGACCAGCGAGGCGGTGCCGGCCAGCGCAGCAGCCACGGCCAGCTTGCGCCCGTGCGGCCGAACGAACTTCAGGAATGACATGGACTGCCCTTTCTATGCCTGGTGAGGAGTGATGGTTGGGAACCCGTGGTCCTCATGAAAGGGAGGCGATGGCAGCGGCGCTATGCGCAGAACTCAGACATCACCGACACCGAACCGAGGCGGACGGGGCGGAATCAGCGACGACAACAGCAAACATCGGCAACGGCACAGAAACCGACGGCAATGAGGGTCAGCACGTGGCCACCCCTGTTGCCCGACGCCGTTTGCATGGCGGGAAGCCTAACAGCTCAGCGGGCAAGCAACCACATGAGGACGACCAGCACCAACAGCAGCACCAGCGTCAGGGTCACACGGGACCGCGGCATACCGCTCATCCGGGCACCTCGTCCTTACCGCGCAGCCGGCGCAACACCCGGATGGTGTTGCCCAACACCGCATCGAGCAGCAGCGCGATGGCATAGGCCAGGAGCAGCACGACCGGCATCACCACGATGGTTTGCAGCACGAAGTCCAGGCCGGACAGCCACAGCTCGACCCCATCCCACCAACTCAGGACTCCATCCATTGCGACCACCTTACGATCAGCACGTGATGATTCGCCAAGACCACAGCGCCTGGCGGTCGGCCGGGGCGCGCACAGCCGAGCTGGGCCGGTAGACGGCAATGGTGTCCGCAGCCCAAGATGGTGCGATGGCGATCGACATCCAATCCGGAGACGTCCAATCCGGAGACACCCCACCGTTCACCCCGACCGCCCCGGTGCCGCACCTGCCCTCGGGCACGTTGCGCAACGCGTTCCCGCCGATCGCCGACTACGGATTCCTGTCGGACTGCGAGAACACCTGCTTGATCTCCTCGTCCGGTTCGGTGGAGTGGCTGTGCGTGCCGCGTCCGGATTCGCCCAGCGTGTTCGGCGCGATCCTGGACCGCGGCGCCGGCCACTTCCGGCTGGCGCCGTACGGCGTCTCGGTCCCGTCGGCGCGCCGCTATCTGCCCGGCAGCCTGATCTTGGAAACCACCTGGCAAACCCACACCGGTTGGCTGATCGTGCGCGAAGCGCTGGTGATGGGCCCCTGGCACGACATCGAATCGCGGTCCCGCACGCACCGGCGCACCCCGATGGACTGGGATGCCGAACACATCCTGTTGCGCACCGTGCGGTGTGTGTCCGGGACCGTCGAAATGGTGATGAACTGCGAGCCCAGCTTCGACTACCACCGCATCCCGGCCCGCTGGGAGTACTCGGCGCAGGCCTACGGCGAGGCGATTGCGCGGGCGTCGCGCAACCCGGACGCGCACCCCACGCTGCGGCTGACCACCAACCTGCGTTTGGGTCTGGAGGGCCACGAGGCCCGGGCCCGCACCCGGCTCAAGGAAGGCGACACCGTGTTCGTCGCGCTGAGCTGGTCCAAGCACCCGGCGCCGCAGAACTTCGAAGAAGCCGCCGAGAAGATGTGGACCACCAGCGAGTGTTGGCGGCAATGGATCAACGTCGGTGACTTCCCGGACCATCCGTGGCGGTCCTATCTGCAGCGCAGCGCGCTGACCCTGAAGGGCCTGACCTACTCGCCGACCGGCGCGCTGCTGGCCGCCAGCACCACCTCGCTGCCGGAGACCCCGCAAGGTGAACGCAACTGGGACTACCGCTACGCCTGGGTGCGGGATTCCACGTTCGCGCTGTGGGGCCTCTACACCCTGGGCCTGGACCGCGAGGCCGACGACTTCTTCGCCTTCATCGCCGACGTGTCCGGCGCCAACAACGGCGAACGGCACCCGCTGCAGGTGATGTACGCCGTCGGCGGTGAGCGCAGCCTGGTCGAAGAGGAGCTCAACCACCTGTCCGGCTACGACAATTCGCGGCCGGTCCGGATCGGCAACGGCGCCTACAACCAGATGCAGCACGACATCTGGGGCACCATGCTCGACTCGGTGTATCTGCACGCCAAATCCCGCGAACAGATCCCCGAGACGCTCTGGCCGGTGCTCAAGGAACAGGTCGAAGAGGCCATCAAGCACTGGCGCGAACCCGACCGCGGGATCTGGGAGGTGCGCGGCGAACCGCAGCACTTCACCTCCAGCAAGATCATGTGCTGGGTGGCGCTGGACCGCGGCTCCAAACTGGCCGAACTGCAGGGCGAGAAGAGCTACGCCCAACAGTGGCGGGCGGTCGCCGAGGAGATCAAGGCCGACGTGCTCAAACGCGGTGTCGACAAGCGCGGCGTGTTGACCCAGCGCTACGGCGACGACGCACTGGACGCGTCACTGCTGCTGGCGGTGCTGACCCGGTTCCTGCCGCCGGACGACCCGCGGATCCGGGCCACCGTGCTGGCGATCGCCGACGAGCTCACCGAAGACGGCCTGGTGCTGCGCTACCGGGTCGAGGAGACCGACGACGGCCTGTCCGGGGAAGAGGGCACCTTCACGATCTGCTCGTTCTGGTTGGTCTCGGCGCTGGTCGAGATCGGCGAGATCCACAAGGCCCGGCACCTGTGCGAACGGCTGCTGTCCTTCGCCAGCCCGCTGCACCTGTACGCCGAGGAGATCGAGCCGCGCACCGGCCGGCACCTGGGCAACTTCCCGCAGGCCTTCACGCACCTGGCGCTGATCAACGCCGTCGTGCACGTGATCCGGGCCGAGCAGGAATCCGATCTGTCCGGGGTGTTTCAGCCCGCGCATTCACCCGGCTGACCCAGGCGGCGTCCGCGGGTTGTTCGGTGATCTCGGACAGGCCGCTCGACCCTCCCCCAGGCGAGCAAGTTAGCGTAACCTAACAACTCGCGCGGGGACGTCGACCTGGAGGACAGAGATCATCTATGGGTAGAGGCATTCAGGGCGCCATGATGCGCGGCTTCGGCGCGCGCGACCATCAGGCCACGGTGCTCGAGACCACGCGGGTCACACCGCACTGCGTCCGGATCACCTTCTCCTCGGAGACAGTGTTCACCGATGCCCGCTACGAGCCCACCGCCTGGCTGCGGTTCTGGTTCCCCGATCCCGACGGCGGCAGCACCGAATTCCAGCGGGCCTACACCTTCTCCTGGGCCGATCCCGACGTCGGCCGGTTCAGCATCGACGTCATGCTGCATGAGCCGTCCGGCCCGGCCAGCGCCTGGGCCGCCAGCGCCGAACCGGGTATGACGGTCTCGGTGATGACGCTGGGCTCGTCGCGGTTCGAGGTGCCCGACGAGCTGCCCGCCGGTTTCCTGCTGATCGGTGATTCGGCGTCACTGCCGGCGATCAACTCGATCCTGGCCGTGCTGCCACCCGACGTGGACGTCGAGGTGTATCTGGAAAAGCACTGCGCCGACGACGATTTGCTCACCGTCACCGAGCATCCGCGCCGACGGCTGCACTGGGTGGAGCGCACCGACGACACCGCGCTGGCCGCCGCCGTCGAGGACCGGGACTGGTCGAACTGGTATGCCTGGGCCGGACCAGAGGCTGCCGCACTCAAGCATCTGCGTAAACGGCTGCGCGACTTCGGTTTTCCCAAGTCCGAGATCCACGCCCAGGCGTACTGGAACCGCGGCAAGGCGATGGGCAGTTCACGCGCCGACGAGCCGGCCGACGAGCAGTCCGCCACCGCTGAGTCGGTTGCCGAAGCGGCCGGGCCCGATGCGCCGGTGCCCGCTGCCGTGGGCGCGGCCACGGACCAGGCTGCCGAGCTGCCGCCGCCGAGCGCGCCGCGCGGGCGCTGGCGGGCGCAGGCCACCGGCGACCTGCTGGCCCCGGTCAAGCGTCAACTCATCGCCAGCGGTGTGCTGCAGGGGCTGATCACGCTGGTGGAGTTGGCGCCGTTCGTGGTGCTGGTCGAGTTGGCCCGGCAACTGCTGACCGGCGCCGGCGAGGATCAGCTGCGCAGCACGCTGGTGCTGTTCGTGGTGCTGCTCGGGGTGGGCACCCTGCTGGCCGCGATCCTGACCTTCTGGCTGCACCTGGTCGACGTGAAATTCTCGGCCGCGATCAGACGCCGACTGCTGGACAAATTGGCCCGAGTTCCGTTGGGCTGGTTCGACCTTCGCGGTTCGGCAGCGGTCAAGAAGCTGATCTCGGATGACACCCTGTCGCTGCACTACCTGATCACGCATGCGGTGCCGGATGCGGTGGCCGCCGTGGTCGCTCCGCTGGCCGTGCTGATCTACCTGTTCGTGGTGGACTGGCGACTGGCGCTGGTGCTGCTGATCCCGATCCTGGTCTACCTGCTGACCACCTACACCATGGTGTTCCAGAGCGGACCCAAGATCGTCGAGGCCGCCAAGTGGGCCGAACAGATGAACGGCTCGGCCGGTGCCTACCTGGAGGGCCAGCCGGTGATCCGGATCTTCGGCGGCTCGGCGGCGTCGTCGTTCACCGCCAAGCTGGACGCCTACATTGCGTTCCTCAACGACTGGCAGCGGCCGTTCATCGGCAAGAAGACGTTCATGGACCTGGCCACCCGGCCCACCACATTCCTGTGGCTGATCACCACCGTCGGAACGCTGTTCGTGGCGGGCGGTTCGATGCCGGCCAGCACGCTGCTGCCGTTCTTGATCCTGGGCACCACGTTCGGCAGCCGGCTGCTGGGCATCGCCTACGGCTTCGCCGGGCTGCGCGACGGCATGCAGGCCGCGCGCAACATCGCCGTCACGCTGGAGGCCGACGAACTGGACACCGTCGCCGACAGCACTGCCGAAGCGCACGACGAGGGTGTCCGATTCGACGGCGTGACGTTCGGCTACCGGCCCGGTGTGCCGGTGATCCACGACGTGGACCTGCAGCTGTCGCCGGGCACCGTGACCGCGTTGGTCGGCCCGTCCGGTTCGGGTAAGTCGACGCTGGCCGCGCTGCTGGCCCGCTTCCACGACGTCGATTCCGGGGCGATCCGGATCGGCGGCCGCGACATCCGCTCGCTGACCCCTGATGAGCTCTACGCCAAGGTCGGCTTCGTGTTTCAGGATGTGCAGCTGGTGGCCGGCACGGTCGCCGACAACATCGCGCTGGCCCGCCCGGACGCCAGCCGCGACGAGATCATCGCGGCGGCCACCGACGCCCAGATCCACCAGCGGATCACCAGGCTGCCGGACGGCTACGACACCGTGCTCGACGGCGCCACCGCGCTGTCCGGCGGCGAACGCCAACGCCTGACCATCGCCCGGGCGTTGCTGGCCGACACCGAAATCCTGATCCTGGACGAGGCCACCGCCTTCGCCGACCCGGAATCGGAGTACCTGGTGCAGCAGGCCCTGGCCCGGCTGATCGCGCACCGCACCGTGCTGGTCATCGCGCACCGGCTGCATACCATCACCAACGCCGACCAGATCGTGCTGCTCGAACACGGCCGGATCGCCGAACGCGGCACGCACGCCCAGCTGTTGGAGGCCGACGGCGGCTACCGCCGGCTGTGGGAACACCGGATGACCGATGAGACCGTGCTGAGCGGACAGGGGCAGGCATGATTCGCACACTGATCTCACTGGTTCCGGCCACCCAACGCAGCCAACTGCTGGGCTACGGCGTGCTGACCCTGCTGTCGGTGGTGTTGCGCGCGGCCAGCTGCCTGCTGCTGGTGCCGCTGCTGAGCGCGTTGTTCGGCCCGACGCCCTCGGAGGCCTGGCCGTGGGTGGGTTGGCTGACCGTCGTCACGGTGGCGGCCTGGCTGGTCGACTACACGCTGGCCCGGATCGGGTACGGGCTGGGTTTCGCGTTGATGGACACCACGCAGCGCGGCCTGACCGAACGGCTCACCCGGATCCCGCTGTCCTGGTTCGACGGTGACAACACCGCTGCGGCACGGCAATCCATCGCCGCCACCGCACCCGACCTGGTGGGCATGACCGCCAACCTGGTCACCCCGATCATCGGGGCCGTGCTGCTGCCGGCGGCCATTGCGATCGGCTTGTTCTTCATCACCTGGCAGCTGGGCGTGGCCGCGCTGATCGCGCTGCCGCTGCTGCTGGGTGCGCTGTGGGCCAGCATGCGGATCGTGCGGGCCGCCGACGCGGCCGACGCCGCCGCGCACAGTGCACTGACCGAACGGATCCTGGAGTTCGCCCGTACCCAGCAGGCGTTGCGCGCGGCGCGGCGGGTCACCGCGGCGCACAGCCACACCGGTGCGGCGGTGACCGCGGCCCAGGGTGCCACCCGCCGGCTGCTGCTGTTCCAGATTCCGGGGCAGGTGTTGTTCAGCATCGCCAGCCAGATCGGCCTGATCGCGTTGGCCGGCACCGTCGTCACGCTGGCCGTGCGCGGGCAACTCAGCGCCCCGGAAGCGGTTGCGCTGCTGGTGGTCACGGTGCGCTACCTGGAACCGTTCACTGTGCTGTCCGAACTGGCCACCGCCATCGAGTCCGCCCGCGGACTGCTGGACCGGCTGCGCTCGGTGCAGCAGGCGCCCGCGGTGTCCGCTTTGGCCGACCCGGACTTCAGCACCGAAACCCGCTCGCCGCGGGTGGAATTCCGCAACGTCGGGTTCGGCTACGGCGACGGCCCGGAGGTGGTTTCCGAGCTGAACTTCACCTTGGAGCCGGGCAGTACCACCGCGGTGGTCGGCCCGTCCGGGTCCGGTAAGAGCACCATCGTGGCGCTGCTGGCCGGGCTGCACACCCCGACCAGCGGACAGATCCTGATCGACGGCACCGATCTGGCCGACCTGGACCCGGCCACCCGGGCGGCGTTGCCCGCCATAGTGTTCCAGCACCCGTACCTGTTCGACGGGCCGATCGAAGACAACGTCCGGGTCGGCCATCCGCAAGCCAGCGCCGAGGAGTTGGACGCCGCGATGCGGCTGGCCCGGGTGGACGTGATCACCGCGCGGCTGCCCGACGGCGAACGCAGCCGGGTCGGCGAGGCCGGCACCGGCCTGTCCGGTGGTGAACGGCAACGCGTCAGCATCGCGCGCGCCCTGGTCAAACCGTCCGGTCTGCTACTGGTCGACGAGGGCACCAGCGCATTGGACAACGAGAATGAGGCCGCCATCACCCGGGCCATCGCCGAGGACCCGCAGGCCCGCACCCGGGTGATCATCGCGCACCGCCTCGGCGCCATCAGCCACGCCGACCAGGTGCTGTTCGTCGACGGCGGCCGGATCGTGGAACAAGGCGCGATCGATGCGCTCGCGACCGCGGGCGGCCGGTTCGCCGAGTTCTGGCGGCAGCGCCAGGACAGCGCCGGCTGGCAGATCGCCGCCACCAACTGAATCAGCCTTCCCGGCGCGAGCAGTTCCGTTCAGGCTGATCGCAACGCTGCGCCCGATGTGAAGGCTGGCGCAATACCCGGTTCCTGAGCCGTCGTCGCTGGTAACAGCGGCCACGCCGGTGGCTCGAGTGGCGGATTCGGCCGCTGCCCGCACAACCTGGTCGGCGCCCGCTTCGGGCTCGGCTGAATTGGTCCCTAACGTCTCGAGGGCGACCAGTCAGCCAGCCGAACCGGAGGTACACGGTGACCGAAGCGGACCCGATCCCGCTGCGGCGGCGTACCCGCGCCGACCACGCCCGGCTGGTCGCCGACATGCTGCGACACCAGATCCACTCCGGCGGATACCCCGAGGGCCTGCCGGGTGAGACGCAGCTGGCCGAGGAGTTCTTCGTATCCCGCAACACCGTGCGGCAAGCGTTGACGACGCTGAAGTCCGAGGGTTTGATCGACCGCGGCCCCAAGGTCGGTACGCACGTCGCGGTGCGTAAGTACGACCACGGCCTGGATGCGTTGGTGGGGCTCAAGGAAACGTTCAAGGGTTACGGCGAGATTCGCAACGAGGTGCGCGCCGCGCACCGCGTCACCGCTCCCCCGGCGGTGGCGCACCGGCTGCGGCTTCGTCCCGGCGCGCCGGTGATCTTCCTGGAGCGGCTGCGCTATCTGGGCGATCTGCCGCTGAGCCTGGACATGACTTACCTGAACCCCGACGTCGGCGAGCAGCTGTTGGAGCACTCGCTGGAACACAACGACGTGTTCGCACTGATCGAGGAGGTCACCGGCCAGTCGTTGGGGTCGGCGACCTTGGCCATCGAGGCGGTGGCCGCCGATCCGCATTCGGCGGCGATCCTGCAGGTGCCCGACGGCGCCGCGGTCTTGTTGCTGGAACGGCTCAGCCATCTCGACGACGGCACGCCCGTCGACCTGGAATACATCCGCATGCGCGGCGACCGGATCACGCTGCGCGGACATCTCGCGAGGGGCCTGACATGACCTTGACCAACCAGCGCGGCGACGTGCCGGTCACCATCGACGAATCGCTGTGCATCCAAGGCTGCACGTTGTGCGTGGACGTCTGCCCGCTGGATTCGCTGGCGATCAACCCGGACAACGGCAAGGCCTACATGCACGTCGACGAGTGCTGGTACTGCGGGCCGTGCGCAGCCCGATGTCCAACCGGCGCAGTCTCGGTCAACATGCCCTATCTGCTCCGCTGACATCCCCCGAAGAGGCACAGCCCATGAAACGTGCACTAGCCAGTTTGTTCGCCGTCACCACCGCGGCGACCCTTTCGGCCTGTTCGCTGGACTCCGGTTCCGGCTCGGCCGACACCATCCCGGTGGTGGTGGGTTACCAATCCAAGACCATCAACACCGTCACCGCGGGAACCCTGTTGCGCGCCAAGGGATTCCTGGAGCAGCGTCTGGCCGAGATCGGCGCGGCCAACGGCGTCGACTACGACGTGCAGTGGCAGGACTACGACACCGGCGCCCCGATCACCGCGCAGATGGTCGCCGAGAAGATCGACATCGGCTCGATGGGCGATTATCCGATGCTGATCAACGGCTCACGCACGCAGAGCAACGAACGGGCCCGCACCGAGATGGTTTCGGTCACCGGCTACAGCCCGACCGGCGCACTGAACATGGTGGTGGTGACCCCGGACTCGCCGGTCACCTCGATCACCGATCTGCGCGGCAAGAAGGTGTCAGCCAGCGTCGGCTCGGCCGGACACGGCACCCTGGTGCGCGCACTCGACAACGCCGGCATCGACCCGGCCACCGGTGTCGAGGTGCTCAACCAGCAGCCGCAGGTCGGTGCGTCGGCGTTGGAATCCGGTCAGGTGCAAGCACTTTCCCAGTTCGTGGCCTGGCCCGGACTGCTGGTGTTCCAGGACAAGGCCAAGTTGCTCTACGACGGTGCCGAAGGTGACTACCCCACCTTCCACGGCGTGGTGGTGCGCCGCGACTACGCGAATGCCCATCCGGAGGTGCTCGACGCGTTCCTGCAGGCCCAGCTCGACGCCACCGATTACCTCAACGAACACCCGCTGGAGTCGGCGCAGCTGGTGGCCGATGGCAGCGGTCTGCCCGCCGAGGTGGTCTACCTGTACAACGGTCCGGGCGGCACCAGTTTCGACACCACGCTCAAGCCCGAGCTGATCGAGGCGTTCAAAGGTGATGTGCCCTACCTGAAGTCGATCGGCGACTTCGCCGATCTGGACATCGACCGGTTCATCTCGGACACCGCGCTGCGCAAGGCCTTCACCGAGCGGGACCGCGATTACGACGCCGAACTGGCCAGCCTGGTCAACCCGTCGGCGGTGCGCGGTCACGACCCGGTCTGCAATGTCGAGGTGGACGACCCGGCGCGCGCCGGGGAGCTGTGGCTGGTCGGCCGCAACGCCACCCAGCCGGCCGCCGACCCGGGCTGCCTGCTGCGCGCCATCCGGGAAGCGACCGCTGACGGAGCGCAGGTGCGTGCGGCCTACGTGCCGGACACCGAGTTCGGTACCCGCTGGTTCGCCGACAAGTCGGTGTGGGTGCGCGACGGCGCCGACTACCTGCCGTTCGCGACCCAGGCCGGCGCGCAGCGCTACCTGAGCACGCACCCGACTGGCACCGTGCTCGACTACCAGCAGGCCCTGGCGGGTGTGCAATGAGCGCCCCCGCAGCCGTGCTGACCGCTGAGCAACCCGCCGACGACGTCGTCGTCGCACCCGCCGCCGCCGCGGCGCCGCAACGCCGCTCCTGGACCGCGATCGCGGTCCGGGTCGGCTCGGTGCTCGCCTTCATCCTCGCTTGGCAACTGCTGACCAGCAACGACGTCCGGCTGTGGCTGCGTTTCGACACGCTGCCGACCGTGACCGAGATCGGTTCGGTGCTCATCGACCGGTTGGGTACCGGCGAGTACTGGCTGGACCTCGGGCAGTCGTTGATCCGCATCCTGACCGGATTCGCGTTGGCCGGGGTGGCCGGGGTGGCCACCGGCATCATGCTGGGCCGCTCGCGGTGGTTCGCGAATATCTTCGGTCCGCTGACCGAACTGGCCCGGCCCATCCCGGCGATCGCGATCGTCCCGGTGGCCATCCTGCTGTTCCCCAGCGACGAGTCCGGCATCGTGTTCATCACGTTCCTGGCCGCCTACTTCCCGATCATGGTCAGCACCCGGCACGCGGTGCGCGCCCTGCCCACACTGTGGGAGGACTCGGTGCGCACCCTGGGCGGCGGCCGGTTCGACGTGCTGACCCGGGTGGTGCTGCCCGGCATCCTGCCCGGCGTGTTCGGCGGCTTGTCGGTCGGGATCGGAGTGGCGTGGATCTGTGTAATCTCCGCCGAGATGATCTCCGGCCGTTTGGGTGTGGGCTACCGCACCTGGCAGGCCTACACCGTGCTGGCCTACCCGGATGTCTTCGTCGGCATCATCACCATCGGCGTGCTGGGCTTTCTCACCTCGGCCGCGGTCGAGTTGACCGGACGTCGGCTGACCCGGTGGCTGCCGCGCGGTGAGGAGAACGCGAAATGACCAGCCAGGGAATGCGATTGGATCTGAGCGGCGTGGTGCTGTCCTACGGCGGCGCGGCAGTGGTCGACGGGCTCGACCTGTCGGTGCGGGCCGGCGAGATCCTGGTGCTGACCGGGCCGTCCGGCTGCGGCAAGTCCACCGTGCTGCGTGCGCTGGCCGGGTTGCTGGCGCCCGACGCCGGGACCATCACCGCCGACGACCAGCCGGTCACCGGCACCTCGCGGGACCGCGCGATGGTGTTCCAGGACAACGCGTTGTTGCCCTGGCGCACCGTGCAATCCAATGTCGAGCTGGCGTTGTCGCTGGCCGGCCGGCCGCGCTCGGGCCGGCGCGCCGAGGCACAGCGCTGGATCGCCGACGTCGGTTTGTCCGGTTTCGAACGCTATCTGCCCAAGAGTCTGTCCGGCGGCATGCGCCAACGCGTGCAGCTGGCCCGCGGCCTGGCCGGCGCGCCGCGCGCGGTGATGATGGACGAACCGTTCGGCGCCCTGGACGCGCAAACCCGAACCAGCATGCAGCGGCTGCTGATCGACACCTGGGGCGCGCACCCCACCACGGTCGTGTTCGTCACGCACGACGTCGACGAGGCGTTGCTGCTCGGTGATCGGGTGGCGGTGCTGGGCCGGGCCGGTGAGCCGGTGCGGGCCCTGCTCGAGATACCCAACCCGCGCCAGCCCGGCCAAGACCGAGCCGCGCTGCGCACCGAAATCCTTACTGCACTTGATCATACGGAGCTGGTTGGCTGATGGACATCCCCGAACCGAAGGACGCCCTGCGTCTGGACTGCGACGTGCTGGTGATCGGCGGCGGGACCGCGGGCACCATGGCCGCGCTCACCGCGGCCGAGAACGGCGCCTCGGTGCTGCTGCTGGAGAAGGCGCACGTGCGACACTCCGGTGCGCTGGCCATGGGCATGGACGGCGTCAACAACGCCGTCATCCCGGGTAAGGCCGAGCCCGAGGACTACGTCGCCGAGATCACCCGGGCCAACGACGGAATCGTCAACCAGCGCACCGTCTATCAGACCGCCACCCGCGGGTTCGCGATGGTGCAGCGGCTGGAACGCTACGGCGTCAAATTCGAGAAGGACGAGCACGGCGAGTACGCGGTGCGCCAGGTGCACCGGTCGGGCTCGTACGTGCTGCCGATGCCCGAGGGCAAGGACGTCAAGAAGGCGCTGTACCGGGTGCTGCGGCAACGATCCATGCGCGAGAAGATCCGGATCGAGAACCGGGTGGTGCCGGTGCGGGTGCTCACCGAGGGCACCGGCGAGCAGCGCCGCGCGGTGGGCGCAGCGGCATTCAACAGCCGCACCGGCGAATTCGTCGTGGTCGGCGCCAAGGCGGTGATCCTGGCCACCGGACCGTGCGGCCGGCTCGGCTTGCCGGCGTCGGGATATCTGTACGGCACCTACGAGAACCCGACCAACGCCGGGGACGGGTATTCGATGGCCTATCACGCCGGCGCCGAGTTGTCCGGCATCGAATGCTTCCAGATCAACCCGCTGATCAAGGATTACAACGGCCCGGCCTGCGCGTACGTGGCCAACCCGTTCGGCGGTTATCAGGTCAACGCACTCGGTGAGCGGTTCGTCGACTCCGACTACTGGTCGGGTCAGATGATGGCCGAGGTGAAGCGCGAGATCGAATCCGCCCGGGGCCCGATCTACCTGAAGGTCAGTCACCTGCCCGACGAGACGCTCAGCGCACTCGAGGACATCCTGCACACCACCGAGCGACCCACCCGCGGCACCTTCCACGCCAACCGCGGGCACGACTACCGCAGCCACGACATCGAGATGCATATCTCCGAGATCGGTTTGTGCAGTGGGCATTCGGCGTCCGGAGTGTGGGTCGACGAGCACGCCCGCACCACGGTGCCCGGGCTGTACGCGGCCGGCGACCTGGCCTGCGTGCCGCACAACTACATGATCGGGGCGTTCGTCTACGGCGACCTGGCCGGTGCGCACGCCGCCGGCACTCTGGCCGAGTTGACTGCACCGCAGGACCTGCCGCCCGAGCAGATCGAGGCCGCCCACGAGCTGATCTACCGTCCGGCCCGCCAGCCGGACGGTCCGCCGCAGCCGCAGGTCGAATACAAGCTGCGCCGCTTCGTCAACGACTATGTGGCACCACCGAAGACCGCGACCAAGCTGTCGCTGGCGGTGCAGACCTTCGAGCGGATGCGGGCCGAGGTCGCCGGCATCGGGGCCCGCACCCCGCACGAACTGATGCGCGCGGTCGAGGTGTCGTTCATCCGGGACTGCGCCGAGATGGCCGCGCGGTCGTCGTTGACCCGCGACGAATCCCGGTGGGGCCTCTACCACGACCGCGCCGACGCCCCGCGCCGTGACGATGCCAATTGGCGCTTCCACCTCAACCTGTACCGGGGTGCGGACGGCACCATGCAGTTCGTCAAACGTCCGGTGGCACCGTACTTCGTGCCGGTGCCCGGGCTCGATGACCTGCCCGGACCGGAGACCGAGCCGATTCCGGTGGCCCAGCCGCCGCTGGCCACCGGCCAGGCACCGGAGCCGGTCGCCGAGCGGGTGGCGGCCGCCGAGCCGGTGGCGCCGCCGTCGGCGCGGATCGTCGCGGTGCTGGCGCTGGAGTCGCCGAGCCTCGACGAATTGGCCGAGTTCCTCGCCGACGACGATCCCGGCGTCCGCCGCACCGCCGTCGACGTGCTGACCGAAACCCTGTGCGACGGTTACGGTCCGGCCCTGGTGGCCGCACTGGCCGATGCCGACGTCGCGGTGCGCCGGACCGCGGCCGAAGGCCTGCGCGAACTGGTCGAGGTGGTGCCGGCACCCGCCGAGGTCGCCGCCCATCTCGGCTCGGCCGACCCCATCGTGCGCGCCACCGCGCTGTACCTGTTGGCCGCCCGGCGCAGCGGCGAAAGCTCCTGGTACCGAACGGCACTCGAAGACGTCGATCATCGGGTGCGAATCGAGGCGGTGCGGGCCCTGGTGTCGGTGGACGATGCCGACGGTGTCGCATCCGCGGCCGCCGACGCCAACCGCGAGGTGCGGATCGCGGTGGCCGGCGGGCTGGGCACACTGGCGGCTGGCGGCGTGAGGTCGAGCGGCAGCGGTGCGGTGGTGCGTGAGCTGCTGGCCGACCCGGATCCGTTGGTGCGGGCCGCCGCGTTGGCGGCGCTCGGCGCGGTGGGGTGCACCGCCGAGGACGTCGACGTCGTCGCTCGGGCGTTGCGCGAGAATGCCTGGCAGATCCGGCAGGGCGCTGCCCGGGCGTTGGCCGGCGCCGAACCGCAGGCCGCGGTGCCGCTGCTGGCCGACGCGTTGACCGACCCGCACCTGGACGTGCGCAAGGCTGCCGTGCTGAGCCTGAGCCCGTGGGCGAGCACCGAGCCCGCTGCCAGGGCGGCACTCGACGGCGCCCTGGTCGACAGCGATGCGGACGTGCGCGCCTACGCCCGTCGGGCGCTGACCCGGGAACCGGTCAGCTCGTCCCGTTAATGCTTGATGCTCAAGCTGCCAACGGATGCTCCGCTGATGCCAGACATGGCCGAACCAGCGGCCTCCCCCGGCCCCGATGGCCACGGCGATGCGACGGCCTCGGTGATGCGACCGCCAACTACCTCGGCACCTATCGCCGGGGCGCGAGTAGGCGGGTTCCGGAGTGGTCGGACGGGCGGGTTCCGGAGTGGTCGGACGGCGGCCGGAGATGTCCTCGAATTCTCTTGCATTGTCGCCGAATCGGCGTAGACTAGAACAAACGTTCGAATAGGGGTTTGACTCTCCCGGACTCCTAACGCGCCTCGTCATTGTGTGACTCGATGGTGCTGCCCCCTCTGGCGGGGCCGTCGGTGTCCGTTGTTCTTCGTGGGTGTCGCGCTGTTGCGCGGGTAATAGGGAAGCTCAGGTGTCCACTATGGATTCCGTTGACATCGATACCGTCGTCAATCTGCTCATCGAGGAGTTGGCACCGCCACCCGTCTGCCCTGGCGGTGTTGATGGTGGTGGAGGTCGCAGGCTCTACGAAGTCTTCGCCGCACCGCGCCGTGACGACGAACCACGGCTGGCTGCGGTGCTGACCGCCGTGGTCGCGCTGCGTAACCTGCTCGACGCGGTGATGGCCGGCGCCGCGAATGCGGTTGAGCGCCTCGGAGTCGGCGCAGGAGCGGAATCCTTGACGAGGTTGGGCGTGGCTCCGGCGGTGGCCTACCGCGCCATGCGCGTCGGCCGCGCTGCCCCCGGCATACCGGCGCTGGCCCGCGCTGCCCGGGTCGGTGGCGTGGGCCTGGAAGCCGCCGACGCGATCTGCGCCGGTATCGCCCACATTCAGGCCCGAGTGGCGATCGACGAAACAGAGCGGGCGCGGATCACGACGGCGTTGATGGTCGAGGCCAGTCCCGCAGCGATCACACGGAAGGCGCGCGGCTTGGCGATCGCCTTGACCCCCGACCACCCGACGCCGGCAGGTGTGCCAGTCGCCGAGGACGCCGCACTCAACGACATGACCCTGTCCCAAACCCGTGACGGCCGGGTACAAGCACGAATGGACCTGGACGTACATACCGGCGAGGAGTTGCACGCGGCGTTGGACGCGTTGTGCCGCCCCAGCCCGGCACCCGACGGCTCACCAGACCCCCGTACGGCCGGGCAACGCCGCGCCGACGGATTCGGCCAACTGTTGCGCAGCTACCTCAGTGGACAGTCTCGGCCCACTTCCGGCGGGGTCCTGCCGCACATCACCCTCATCCGCCCAGCATCTGCAGGCGCCGCGGCGGGCAACCCCGACGCTCTTGTTGCCGAGCTGGGTGCGGTTGCAGGCCCTGGAGCCTTCCCTGGCATCGGGTCGGCGGTCGACACCCTCGGGTTCTGCGGTCCGGTCACCACCACCACGGCCGAGTTGATCAGTTGTGACGCCGCGGTCACCGCGGTCTACGTCGACGCTTGCGGGGCACCGTTGGATGTGGGTCGCACCCAACGGTTGTTCCCGCCGAAGATCCGCAAAGCCCTGGCCGCCCGGGACTGTGGGTGCGCATTCCCCGGGTGTGGGCGCCCGGTGTCGTGGACCGACGCTCATCACATCCGACCGTGGGCGGCCGGCGGGACCACCAGCGTCGACAACGGCGTCCTGCTGTGCCGGCGCCATCACCGGATGATCCACCACGATGGCTGGCAGGTCTACCTCGGTCCCGACCGCCACCCCTGGTTCATCCCACCGGTCGACCCGGCTCATCCCACCAGAGCGCCCGAACACCTCCGCTGCCACGCCCGCCGCACATTGACTGCACTGCCCACTGCCGCCTGACCACCCCACCCAGCAGGACGCCGACACACCGTACAACTCGAAAACTACACAGAGACAACAATATTCGTACGCACCTTGACAATTCCACAGAGACGACGCCATCCACCGCACGGCGGGTGCCGGGCCGGTCACCCGGCCGACCCCGCACCCGCCACTCAGCTGCTGGACACCCTGGGCGCCCTGGGCGCCCTGGGTGAAGGGTGCCACCGACGACCCGCTGGACACCGGATGCGGCCACGGTGATTTCAGCCGCCGTGCGGTCTACTCCTGGGCGAGCTTGAGCACGTCGAGCACCTGGCCCACCAGCGCGTCGATATCCGCACCGGTGGTGTCCAGCACCAGATCCGGGCTCTCCGGCGGCTCGTAGCGGCCGTCGACACCGGTCAGCCCGCGGAGCTCACCGCTGCGCGCCCGCGCATACAGCCCCTTGGGGTCGCGGCGTTCGCATTCGGCCAGCGAGGTCGCGATGTAGACCTCGAGGAACGGCAGCTTGGCGGCTTCATTGAGTTTGCGCGCGATCTCGCGATCCGACTTCAGCGGGGAGACCAGCGAAGCCAGGGCAACGACCCCGGAGTCGGCCAGCAGCCTGGTCAGATGCCCGACCCGCCGAATGTTCTCGGCTCGGTCGCCGGCGAGCCGACGAGCAGCTTGTGGCCGTGCTCGGTGATGCGCCGGTCCCGGAACTCGATCACCTCGTCGAAGTTGTGTCCAGTGTCGATGTGCAGCACCGGGAACGGCAGCGGTGCCGGCCGAAACGCCTTCTCTGCCAACCGCAGCAATACGATCGAGTCCTTGCCAGCGGAGAACAGCAGCACCGGCTTGGCCAGTTCGGCCGCCACCTCGCGAATGATGTGCACGGCTTCGGCTTCCAGCAGCCGCAGTTCGTCGACGTGCGTGGTGTCGGTGGTCGCGGTGCTCACAGCGGCAGCCCCTCTCGTTGCGCGTCGGTGCGGTAGCGCTCGACCCAGGCATCCGACCGCTGGTCGGCCTGGCGTTCCAACACCGGGTCCGGCGCCAGCCGGCGGTCCTGCCCCAATGCCTCGAGCACGTCGCCGACGATCTGGGTCAGGTTGCGCCACAACACCGGATAGGGCACCTCGATCGGTTCGACGCCCTCCTCGGCGAACCAGTCCCGCCAGCCGGCCTCTTGGGCCCGCAGCATCGACACCACGTGCGCGATGGCTCCGGCGTGATACTCCGCGCGAGCGTCCCGCACCGGTTCGGGTCGGCCGCGCCACACCCGGGTCTGCACGGCACGCCAGAACGACACCGCCTGCGACACCACATCCGGCCGGTGGACGTGTACCAGCACCGGATCGGATCCGACCACGTCGCGGATCGCCGCCAGCAACCCGTCTCCCGAACGCTCCGGAAGCTCCTTGGCGCGCTGCAGCAACAGCGGGGTCTGGTTCCACATCAGCTTGCCGCCCCACACGCCGTTGGGGGTGCGGCCCACCGTGCGGATGTAGTCGCGCCAGATCTCGGCCGGTGCCAGGTCGGGCTTGCCCTCGACCAGCGGATCGAGCAAGCGCAGGATCGATTCGTCGGCCACGTCGGCGAACCACTCCCGCGGCTGCGGCGACATCGAGGTGTGCGGCAGGTACTGGAAGAACTCCTGCGGCTCCCCCGCCACGCCGGTGGCGCGCAGTGATTCGACCAGCAGGGTGCTGCCGCTGCGCTGTGCGGCGAGGACCAGATACGCGGTCGGATGATCGGGCATGCGGGGAGCGTAATAGCAACTGATATTAATCGCAGCGCAGGCGAAATTCATTCACCGCGAAAAGAACTATTGTCCAGTTTCTCCGCGAATGCCTCGGTGTGCGGCGTCGGCGGCCCTGCTCGGATGGGGGATGCCCTTGATCTGGGCGTAGGTCTGGGTGTATCGCTCGGAGATCCGGGTGCCGGCGAACTCGAAGGGAAGCACGTCGTTGGTGGCTTGCCGCCAGTCGTTCAACAGCATCGCGAGATCCTTTGCCAGCACGGCGAAATCTCCAGCATCACCCGAGTTCAAAAGGTTGTTCTGCTCACCCGGATCGACCCTGAGGTCGTACAGTTCACGCTCCGGTCGAGGCGTCCCGGCCACCCCGGCCACGGCCTGCCCGGACGGACTCTCGGCGATGTCCCAGGGCAGGTCGAGCAATGGCCGCGCGGCATAGTTTTCTATATAGCTGAAATCCTTGGTCCTAATGGCTCTGATCGGATCGAATGAATCGTGGAAAGTCTTCATCGAATAGACCGCGGAACGCACTTCAATGTTCCCATTCAGCAAATTCTGGGCGTGCGACAACCCTTCGATTTCCGGTGGGATTTGCACGCCCAGCAGATCCAGCAAAGTGGGCAACAGATCCACCCCGGAGAACAGCTCGTCGTAGACCCCCGACGGCACCGCACGGCTGCGTGGTGGACGCACGATCAGGGCGATGCCGGTACCCGCGTCGTACAGCGTGGATTTGGCCCGCGGCAGCGCCGGGCCGTGGTCGGTGACGAACACCACCCAGGTGTTCTCGGCCAGCCCGGTCTCGTCGAGCACGTCGAGCAGGCGGCCCACCGCGGCATCGGCGACAGTGATCGAGCCGTGGAAATCCGCGAGATCCTGGCGCACCTCGGGTGTGTCGGGCAGGTAGTCGGGCACCGCGATTGCCGCGGCATCGGCCGGCTGGTAGCGGTCGTGCGGATAGGGCCGGTGGGTCTCGAAGAACCCGGCGGTCAACAGAAACGGCTGTGCGGCCGAGCTACGCAGCCATTCGGTCGCCTGCTCCACCACGTATTCGCAGTACGAGTTGGACACGTCGAAATGATCGAAGCCCAGCCGGGACGGCACGCTGGTTTCATGCTGCATCCCGAAAAGTGCGGTTCGCCAACCTGATCCGGACAGGATCTGCGGCAGGGTGCGTACCCCAGGGCGGTACTCCCAGCCGTGGTGCGCCAGACCGATCAGTCCGTTGGACTGCGGATAGCGCCCGGTGAACAACGATCCGCGCGATGGTGAGCACAGTGGAGCGGTGGCATGTGCACGGGTGAACAGGATGCCCTCGGCGGCCAGCGCGTCCATCCGGGGACTGACCACATCCGAGTGCCCGTAGGCCCCCAGGTAGCGGCCCAGGTCATGCCAGTGCACCAGGAGAACGTTGTCGGTATTCATGGCTTCCACAGTGCCCGTCGGTGCGGTCGGTGCCGGATCGAATCAGGGTGAGCAGAACTCCCGTCGGTGAACGCGCTGCGGCGCGGGCCGGGTCGGCGGAGTTCGGAAACTGTAGCGGTCATACCGGTTGACTTTCGAAGACGAACGGCGCGGTACCGCACCATCGGCAGGCAGCGGCCGCAACGCCGGGGAATCAGGGCGTCAGAGCGTCAACGACGACAACAACGCACGGCGCGGCACAGCACGGCAGTGCGGCTCGGCGGTGCGGTGTACGACACGGCGACCAGCTTACCTAGCTGCTGACTCGAGACCACGAGTCGACATGTTCGTCAGGGCTGTTCGCCGCGCCGTGGCGGGCGACGAATAGCATCGGAATAATCCCGGCTCGGCATCGGCTGAGTTGAGCCGGGGCGTCCACACCGGCAGGGCAGCACGAGTAGGGCACGACGAGAGGTCAGCAATGGGCAATATCTACGGCAACGTCACCGAGCTGGTGGGGGGTACCCCGCTGGTGCGGCTGAATCGGCTGACCGAGGGCCTGGATGCGCAGGTGACGGCCAAGCTCGAGTTCTACAACCCGGCCAACAGCGTCAAGGACCGGATCGGGGTATCCATCATCGATGCCGCCGAAGCGTCCGGCGAACTGCGTCCCGGCGGCACGATCGTCGAGGCCACCAGCGGAAACACCGGCATTGCGCTGGCCATGGTCGGTGCGGCTCGCGGCTACAAGGTGATCCTGACCATGCCGGACACCATGTCCACCGAGCGCCGGGTGATGCTCAAGGCGTTCGGCGCCGAGATCGTGCTGACCCCGGGCTCCGAAGGCATGGCCGGCGCGGTGGCCCGGGCCAAACAGATCATCTCCGAGACCGAGAACGCGGTGGCCGCCGATCAATTCGCCAACCCGGCCAATCCGCAGATCCATGCCACCACCACCGCCGAGGAGGTCTGGGCCGACACCGACGGCGCCGTGGACATCTTCGTGGCCGGCATCGGCACCGGCGGCACCCTGACCGGGGTCGGGCGGGTGCTGCGCGAACGCAAGCCGGGCGTGCAGATCGTCGGCGTCGAGCCCAAGGACTCCGCCATCCTCACCGGCGGTGACCCGGGACCGCACAAGATCCAGGGCCTGGGCGCCAACTTCATCCCCGAGGTACTCGACCGTGACGTCTACGACGAGATCGTCGACGTCGAGTTCGACGACGCGTTGCGGGTGGCCCGGGAGCTGGGCACCGAGGAAGGCATCCTGGGCGGCATCTCGGCCGGCGCCAACGTGTGGGCCGCGCTGCAGTTGGCCAAGCGCCCGGCCAACGCCGGGAAGCTGATCGTGGTGATCGTGCCGGACTTCGGCGAGCGCTATATCTCCACGCCGCTGTTCGAGCACATCCGCGACTGATATGAGCCTGCTCTCGACGCTGCGCGAAGACCTCGCCAACGCGCGTGCCCATGACCCGGCCGCACGCGGCGACCTGGAGAACGCGCTGGTCTACTCGGGACTGCATGCGATCTGGTCCTACCGGATCGCGCACCGGTTGTGGCGCCGGCCGCGGCTGCGCGGACTGGCGCGGCTGCTGTCCCAGGGCACCCGGTTCGCCACCGGCATCGAGATCCACCCCGGCGCGACGATCGGCCGACGCTTCTTCATCGACCACGGGATGGGCGTGGTGATCGGTGAGACGACCGAGATCGGCGAGGACGTGATGATCTACCACGGCGTGACGCTGGGTGGCCGCTCGCTGAACCAGGGCAAGCGGCACCCCACCCTGGGCAACGGAGTCACCGTCGGCGCCGGCGCGAAAGTGCTTGGGCCACTGACGGTCGGGGACGGCAGCGCGATCGGCGCCAACGCCGTGGTGACCCACGACGTACCGGCGGACTCGATCGCCACCGGCATCCCGGCGGTGGTCCGGCACCGCACCGAGAAGCAGCGTGAGCCCTTGGTCGACCCGACCAGTTACATCGACCCGGCGATGTACATCTGAGCTACTTCTTGGCGTTCTTGTCCGCGGCGGCCGAATCGGTGGACAGCGCGGCGACGAAGGCCTCCTGCGGCACGTCGACCCGACCGATGGTCTTCATCCGCTTCTTGCCTTCCTTCTGCTTCTCCAGCAATTTGCGCTTACGGCTGATGTCACCGCCGTAGCACTTGCTCAAGACGTCCTTGCGGATGGCCCGAATGTTCTCGCGCGCAATGATCTTCGAGCCGATCGCGGCCTGTACCGGCACCTCGAACTGCTGCCGCGGGATCAGCTCCTTGAGCTTGGTGGTCATCTTGTTTCCGTAGGCGAACGCCGAGTCCTTGTGCACGATCGCACTGAACGCGTCGACGGCCTCGCCCTGCAGCAGGATGTCCACCTTGACCAGCGCGGCCTCCTGCTCGCCGGCCTCCTCGTAGTCCAAGCTGGCGTAGCCGCGGGTGCGCGATTTCAGCGAGTCGAAGAAGTCGAAGATGATCTCGCCGAGCGGCATGGTGTAGCGCAACTCGACGCGTTCCGGTGACAGGTAGTCCATGCCGCCGAGCTCGCCGCGGCGGGACTGGCACAGTTCCATGATGGTGCCGATGAACTCGCTCGGCGCGATGATCGTGGTCTTGACGACCGGCTCGAAGACCTTGCCGATCTTGCCCTCGGGCCAGTCCGACGGGTTGGTCACGGTCAGTTCGGTGCCGTCGTCCTTGATGACGCGGTAGACGACGTTGGGCGAGGTGGAGATCAGGTCCAGGTCGAACTCACGCTCGAGCCGTTCCCGGGTGATCTCCATGTGCAGCAGGCCCAGGAAGCCGCACCGGAAACCGAAGCCGAGCGCCACCGAGGTTTCCGGTTCGTAGGTCAGCGCCGCGTCGTTGAGTTGCAGCTTGTCCAGCGCGTCGCGCAGGTTCGGGTAATCGGATCCATCGACCGGATACAGCCCGGAGTACACCATCGGTTTGGGTTCGCGGTAGCCGGTGAGCGCCTCGGCGGCACCGTTGCGCGCGGTGGTGACGGTGTCACCGACCTTGGATTGCCGCACGTCCTTCACGCCGGTGATCAGATAACCGACCTCACCGACGCCGAGGCCGGCGCTGGCCTTGGGCTCGGGTGAGACGATGCCGACCTCGAGCAGTTCGTGGGTGGCCCCGGTGGACATCATCGAGATCTTCTCGCGCGGCGTGATCTTGCCGTCGACGACCCGGACGTAGGTCACCACGCCGCGGTAGATGTCGTAGACCGAGTCGAAGATCATCGCCCGGGTGGGGGCGTCGGCGTCGCCGGTGGGCGGCGGTACCTGCCGCACGACGGCGTCGATCAGCTCGGTCACACCCTCGCCGGTCTTGCCGGACACGCGCAGCACGTCGCTGGGCTCGCAGCCGATGATGTGCGCGAGTTCGCCGGCGTAGCGCTCCGGGTCGGCGGCCGGCAGGTCGATCTTGTTCAGCACCGGGATGACGGTCAGATCACGATCCAACGCCAGATACAGGTTGGCCAGGGTCTGCGCTTCGATGCCCTGGGCGGCGTCGACCAACAGGATCGCGCCTTCGCAGGCCTCCAGCGCGCGAGACACCTCATACGTGAAGTCGACGTGGCCGGGGGTGTCGATCAGGTGCAGCACGTAGTCCTGGGTCACGCCGTTCTGGTCGGTGACCTGCCAGGGCAGCCGGACGTTCTGCGCCTTGATCGTGATGCCGCGCTCCCGCTCGATGTCCATCCGGTCCAGGTACTGCGCGCGCATGGAGCGGTCGTCGACCACGCCGGTGAGCTGCAGCATCCGGTCGGCCAACGTCGACTTGCCGTGGTCGATGTGGGCGATGATGCAGAAGTTCCTGATCTGCGCCGGCGCAGTGAACGTCTTGTCGGCGAAGCTAGTGATGGGAATCTCCTGGTGAGTCGGCCTTCGGGCCCGTGACGGACCATGTCAAGGGTATCGACACCGGCCCCCACCGACACAATCGAGCACGGCCGCGAGCGCATATGCTTGGGCGCTATGGCGTCGCGACAGGGGCCGTTCCAACGGTTTCTCGACAACACGGAGCGTTTCGTGTTCTCCCAAGCACCTCGCCTGCTGCGCACCCTGCAGGATCCGCAGAACCTGCAGCGCAATGTCGCGCAGGGCCTGGCGCAGGGCATCAAGGTGGGCCTGGACGCCTTGGCCGGTCCCGCTGCACAGCCGCCGAAGGAGATCACCGTGGGCCGTCCGGTCACCGACCGCAGTGTGCCGACCGCGCACCGGGCCCGCAAGATCGACTACGCCCCCGACCTGGATGGCCAGGCTGATCCCGGCGAGATCGTGTGGACCTGGGTGGTCTACGAGGACGACCCGTCCCAGGGCAAGGACCGTCCGGTGCTGGTGGTCGGCCGCGACCGTAAGACCTTGCTCGGGTTGATGCTGTCGAGTCGGCAGCACCACGCCGACGACCCGGACTGGGTGGGGATCGGCGCCGGACCGTGGGATTACGACGGGCGACCCAGCTGGGTGCGGCTGGACCGGGTGCTCGACGTGCCCGAGGAAGGCATCCGCCGCGAAGGCGCCGTCCTGGAGCGCACCAAGTTTGAGATCGTCGCTACGAGATTGCGCGCCGAGTACTCCTGGAGCTGACGGCGGCACGTGCACTCACTGCACACTGCGTGCGGGCAGTGCACACAAAACCCACCGTTTGCGTGCACTCACTGCACACTGCGTGCAGGCAGTGCACACGAATGAGCCCCGCGCGCCACGTATGCACGCGTATCTCGCATTCAGCGCGGAGCGCGCCACATGCCCCACAGCGTCGGACCGCCGTCGGGCACCACGATCTCCTCGGTGACATCGAAGCCGAACCGCTGGTAGTAGGGCACGTTCTCTTCTTTGCTGGACTCCAAGTAGGCCGGGGCATGTTCGGCGTCGACCCGTTCCAGCCGCGAGACCATCAGCGCGCGGCCGTAGCCCTGCCCGCGGAAGGTCGGGTCGCTGCCGATGGTGGACAGATACCAGTGCGGCTCTTCGGGGTGGTGCTGGTTCATCACTTGTTCGAGGCTGCGGCCGCGCGACATCGAGGACCCGAACGCGCGCACCAGGCTCGGCAGCATACGCAGGCTTTCGCGCGCCGAGAGCTGCCAGTGACCAGGGCCGGACCAGAGCGCGGCCGCGGCGATCTGCACACCGTCGCCGACGACGTCACAGCCTTGGGCGGGTAGGTAGTGCGCCCGGGCCAGGGCACCGAAGAAGCGTCGGCCGGCGTTGATCCGGCGCGGCGCATCGGGCACCACCCAGGTCATCACCGGGTCGTCGAAGAAGGCTCGGGCCAGGGTGTGGGCGAGTTCGCCGACGTCGGCGCGGGTTGCTGGGCGCACCTGTTCAGTCACGTAGCCCAGCTTTGCATGCCAGGGCGCCGCGGGCCTTCACGTTCCTACGCACCGGGCCGTCGAAGCGGCCGCCGGCTGCATCAACCCTGGGTGATGTAGGCGTGCAGTTGTTCGCGTTCGGCCTGCAACTCTTCGAGCCGGGTCTTGACCACGTCGCCGATGCTGACGATGCCGACCAATCGGCCACGGACCAGCACCGGAATATGACGCACCCGGTTCTCGGTCATCAATTCGGCCAGGTCGTCGACCAGCGAATCCGGGCCGCAGGTGGCCACCACCGCGGTCATGATCCGCCCCACCTCGACCCCGAGCACGTCGGGCCCGTGGTCGTGCAGATGGCGCACCACATCGCGCTCGGAGACCATGCCGACCACGCGTTCGCCATCGACCACCACCATGGCACCTATGTTGCGGCCGGCCAGTCCGGCCAGCAGTTCTCGCACGGTGACTTCTGGTCGCACGGTGGCGACGTCTGCGCCCTTGTTTCGTAGGACATCCGCGATCCGCATGGTGACCTCCACGGCTGTGACTCAGCTCACACCAGGCTATTCGGAAGCTGTCAGGGTTGCAACGCCCGCCAGGACCCCCAGTGGTGCACCGCGATTCCGTCGAACCGGGAATCGCCGGCCAAGCTTCGGCGCAATGCGCTCAACTCGTTCGCCAGCACCGCGCCGCCATCGTCACCAAACGTGCTGTGCGCCGGAACTTCCACTGACACCGGCTGGGTTTCCACCCCGATCCGGTAGCGCCGACGCGCCGAGCGAACGGCCGCCCGGGCGGTCGCCGAGAAGTCCACGATGTCGCGGGCGCGGTCCCGGTAGGCCAGCACGGTCACCCTCGAGCAGGCCCGCAGCACTCGCCGCAGCGCAGCGGGTGCCACCGCGAACACCCAAGCGGCAACATCTATGTCGAGCTCGGCACCGAGCCGCTCCGCCTGATCGGCCAACCGCTGCACCAGCGCGGCGTACGCGTCTGCGGTGCCGAGCGGATCGGTGCGCCACTGCGGCAGCGTCCACGGCTCGACATCCAGATGCAAGCCGCTGAACTCGGCGCGCCGCAACGCGTCGGTGCACCAACGTTGCGCACCGTCGTGATCGAAGACCCAGTGCGGGTCACCGCCCAGGCACGAGGTGGCCACCCCGATCCGGGCCAACTGGTCGACCAGGCCGGCCACGGCCGGTGCGGACGGGTCGGCGAAAACCTCGGTGACGGCGCGGCGGCGCACGAAATCGACCACCGCAGCGGGATCGTCGGGCAACTTCCACAACCAGGTGGCAGTGGAATACCGCGATACATTCGCCGGATCCGCCATGCCGCCACCCTAGGCTGTGGCATACCAGAGGTATGAGCATCGACGTCATCTTGTTGGGCACCGGCAGTCCGATTCCCGATCCGCGGCGCGCCGGTCCGGCCACCCTGGTCCGCGCCGGCGGGCAGAATCTGCTGATCGACTGTGGTCGCGGGGTGCTGATGCGAGCTGCCGCAGTCGGTTTGGGCGCCAACGCCATCGACGCGTTGTTCCTCACCCATCTGCACAGCGATCACATCGCCGATCTGGGTGACGTGATCATCAGCCGGTGGGTGACCACGTTCCCGTCGGCCGAGCAGCCCGAACCGGTGCCGCTGCCGATCATCGGCCCGCCGGGCACCGCCGAAGTGGTCGACGCGACGCTGCAAGCGTTCGGATTCGACATCGGCTACCGGATCGCGCACCACGACGACCTGACCGCACCGCCGCCGCTCGAGGTCCGGGAGTACACCCAAGGTCCGGTGTGGGACCGCGACGGCGTGACGATCACGGCCGGACCCACCGATCACCGCCCGGTGGAACCCACCATCGGCTTCCGGGTCGAGCACTCCGGTGCGACGGTGGTGCTGGCCGGCGACACGGTGCCGTGCACGGGCCTGGACGAGCTGGCCCGCGACGCCGATGCCTTGGTGCACACCGTGATTCGCAAGGACCTGATCGAGCAGCTGCCGATGCAACGAATCCGGGACATCTGCGACTACCACTCGTCGGTGCAGCAGGCCGGCGCCACCGCGCAACGCGCCGGGGTCAAGACGCTGATCCTGACGCATTTCGTTCCGACCATCGCGCCCGGTCAGGAGGAGCAGTGGCGCGCGCTGGCGGCCGAGGAGTTCGACGGCCACATCGAACTCGGTGACGACCTGCACACCGTCGTCGTCGGCTGAGCAGTCCTCAGGCCAGCCGGTGATCTCGACGACTGAATTCGCGGGGCACAATGTCTGCATGCGTTCGCCGACCCGCCTGATATGCCGTGTCGTCTTCGCATTGCTCGGGATGACATTGATGACGGCCTGCGTCAACAGCCAGGCCGGCCCGGCCCAACAGATCTCCGATGACATCGCGGCGCTGCCCGGGGTTCGGACGGTCGACCATCGCTACCTCAAGACCTTCGAACGGGGTGAGGAGTTCCAGCTGACCGCCGAACTGGAACCCTCGGCCAGCAGCGAACAGGCGCAGCAGGTCGCCCGGACCTTCGTCGACGCCGTCAGCGACGGGCGGTTCACCGGCGGCAGCTACGTCAGGTTGTCGCTGAATGCGCCCAGATCAGGTGTGGAGATCGCCCCGCTGGGTGACGACGGTCCGGTGCTGACCGCTGATCAGGCGGCCGAGCGGGTGGCGCGGACCTTCACCGCCGCCGCCTCACCCGCCGTCGATCACCTTTCGATAGGCGGGGTCCACGGCACCACCATCCGACTGCGACAGCCGGTCGATCACGACGCCGCCGACGCGTTGCGCCGCGACTACCCCGAACTCGACGGCGACCGGGTCGAATGGCAGTTGTTCTTCCCACCTGTTGAGGGCGGTTACCTCGCTCGAACTTTCACCTCGGTGGGCGCACCGCCGGATCCGGCGCTCGCGCAGCTGTGGCCCGAGCTGGTTCGGGTGGCTGCGCCGTCCACCGTGTATGGCGAACACGCGCGCGGGGTCACCACGGTCTGGATCGATGGTCCGGGAAGCGTTGCGGCCCCGGCACAGCGGGTGGCGCCACTGCTCGCCGCCCTGGACCGGCCGGTGCGACTCGAACAGCGTGGCGGCGGCCGCGAAGGCATCCAGGTCACCATCGGAGGCTGCTTCGAACATGGGGCGACACACCAGGAATCAGATGCCGAACGGGAACTGGCCGCGCAGTACGAGCGGTGCTGAGCCGGCGCTTCAGGCCAGCCGGG
This sequence comes from Mycobacterium sp. NGS45, assembly GCF_059812645.1. Classification (NCBI taxonomy): domain Bacteria; kingdom Bacillati; phylum Actinomycetota; class Actinomycetes; order Mycobacteriales; family Mycobacteriaceae; genus Mycobacterium; species Mycobacterium sp. NGS45. The sequence continues at coordinate 28,632 of NZ_JCALDB010000011.1, forward strand.
TGATCTCGACGACGACGTCCAGGTCGGTGGAGCCCGCACCGGAGTAGATGCCCTTCAACGGCGGCACGTCGGCGTAGTCGCGGCCGACCCCGACGCTGATGTACTGCTCGTTGATCTCGACGTCGTTGGTCGGGTCGTAGAACCACCACTCGCCGGTCCAGGCCTGGATCCAGGCGTGGCTCTGCCCGTCCACGGTGTCGCCCACCTTGGCAGCCCGCTTCGGATGCAGATAGCCGGACACGTAGCGACACGGAATCCCCATGCTGCGCAACAGGATCAAGCTCAGATGCGCAAAGTCCTGGCACACCCCCTTACCTTCGCGCAGCGCGTCCAGGCCCGAGGAGTGCACGCCGGTGGTGCCGGGCACGTACTGCAGCTCCTGATGTACCCAGCGCACTGCTTCGATCACCGCCTGCTGCGGGTCGTGGTACTTGGCGATCCGGCGCCCGACCCGTTCGATGCGCTTGCTGGCCGGGACGTAGGCGGTGGGCGCCAGCACTTCATCGAACCGGTCGACGACGGCTTCGGAGGCCAGATCCTCCCAACTCACCTTGCTCTGCACCGGTTCGGGCCGGTCGGTTTCGACCACCGAGGACGCAGTGACCTCCAGTTCGGTGTGCGGTGCGTGCAGGTCGAAGGCTGTCACCGCGGTTCCCCAGTAGTCGGTGTAGCGGTAGGACCGGGTGGCCGGCACGGTCTCGACCCGGTTCAGGATGACGTTCTGCCGGGAGTCCGACCTGGGCGTGAGCCGGGCTTCGTTGAACGACGCGGTCACCGGCGCCTTGTAGGCGTATCCGGTTGCGTGCACCACCCGCATGCGCCACATCAGCAACCCCTCTTCGGTTCAGTCGCGGGCATCAGATCTCCCCCTCCTCGATCACCAGGCCGTGCTGCCCGGCGTCGGTCCACGCCACCCACGGTGCGGAGTGGAAGTACTGCAGCGCCAACGCTTCTCCGACCTCGAAGCAGGTATTCTGCAGACTGGCCAAATGGGTCTCCAGTGACTCCAGCAGTTTGCCGGGTTGCAGGAACTCGAGTTCACTGCGGGCCCGGCCGAGCAACCGTTGCGCCTCGGCGGTGGAGCCCACCCGGTTGTGCTGGCGGTGCAGCAGTTCGTCGAGGCTGTGCTCGGCCAACCGCAGCGAATAGAACACCGACCGCGGGAACAGTCGGTCCAGCAGCATGAACTCCACCACCCGGCCGGCGTCGAGCACACCGCGGTAGGTGCGCAGGTAGGTGTCATGCGCTCCGGCCGAGCGCAGCACCGTCACCCAGGCCGGCGACGACGCGCTGTCCCCCACCCGGGTGAGCAGCATCCGCACCGTCATGTCGACGCGCTCGATGGCCCGGCCGAGCACCATGAACCGGTAGCCGTCGTCGCGGGACAGCGTGGAGTCGGCCAATCCGGCGAACATCGCCGCGCGGCCCTCGACGTAGGCCAGGAACTCGTGCGGGCCAAGACGTTTGGCGGCCCGTTCGCGTTCCGGGAGCGCGTTGTAGGTGGTGTTGAGGCATTCCCACATCTCAGTCGAGGTCACCTCACGCGCGCCGCGCGCGTTCTCCCGGGCCGCCGAGATGGCATCGACGATCGAACACCCGCCCGCGGTCTCCCGGGAGAACGCCACCAGGTCGGTCAGCGACCACACGTCCAAGGGCTGTTCGGGGGGCACGATGCCCAACACCCGCAGCAGCAGCCGCGACGTGGAATCCGGGTCCACGCTGGAATCTTCGAGCAGCTGGTGCACGACGACGTCGAGGATGCGCGCGGTGTCGTCGGCGCGTTCGACGTAGCGGCCTATCCAATACAGCGATTCTGCGTTGCGGGCCAACATCAGCCGCTCACCTCCGCACCCAGACTGGCCTGCTGCTGCTGGCGTTGCTGCTGAGTGTTCTCCGGCTCGGCGCCGGCGCGGCCGGTCTTGCCGGTCTTGGCCCCAGCCCGGTCGGCGGGATGTTCGTCGGGATCGTCGGGCAGCTTGCGCACCACCTCAGCCGCAGCCAGTTCGCGGGTGGCCGCCGAGGTCCGCGAGGCCAACACCCAGGTGTCCTTCGAGCCGCCGCCCTGGCTGGAGTTCACCACCAGCGAGCCCTCCGGCAGCGCCACCCGGGTCAAACCACCCGGCAGCACCCAGACCTCGTCGCCGTCGTTGACCGCGAACGGCCGCAGGTCGACGTGCCGCGGGGCCAGCGAGTCGTCGATCTTGGTCGGCACCGTGGACAGCTGCATCACCGGTTGGGCGATCCAGCCGCGCGGGTCGGCGCGGATCTTCTTCACCACCGCGGCCAATTCCTTCTCGGAGGCCTCCGGCCCGAACACGATGCCGTACCCGCCGGAACCCTCCACCGGTTTGACCACCAGTTCGTCGATCCGGTCCAACACCTCTTCGCACTCGTCGGGCAGCCAGCACCGGAAGGTGTCGACGTTGGCCAGGCTCGGTTTCTCGCCCAGGTAGTACTCGATGATCGTGGGCACGTAGGTATAGACCAGTTTGTCGTCGCCGACGCCGTTGCCGATCGCGCTGGAGATCACCACGTTGCCGGCGCGGGCCGCGTTGAGCACCCCGGCGACCCCGAGCACCGAATCGGGCCGGAAGTGCAGTGGATCCAGGAAGTCGTCGTCGATCCGCCGGTAGATCACGTCGACCTGGCGTTCCCCCTCGGTGGTGCGCATGTAGACGGTGTTGTCGCGACAGAACAGGTCGCGGCCCTCGACCAGTTCCACGCCCATCTGGCGGGCCAGCAGCGAATGCTCGAAGTAGGCCGAGTTGTAGACCCCGGGGGTCAGCACCACCACGGTCGGGTCGGCCTCGTTGGTGGCGGCGGCCTTGCGCAGCGCGCGCAGCAGGTGCGAGGAGTAGTCACCGACCGTACGCACCCGGTGGGTGGCGAACAGGTCGGGAAACACCCGCGCCATGGTGCGCCGGTTCTCCATCACGTAGGACACCCCGGACGGTGAGCGCAGGTTGTCCTCGAGCACCCGGAAGGTGCCCTGCCCGTCCCGGATCAGGTCGATGCCGGCCACGTGGATGCGCACCCCGTTGGGCGGCACGATGCCGGCGGCTTCGCGGTGGAAGTGCGCGCACGACGAGATCAGCCGGCGCGGGATGACGCCGTCGGCCAGGATCTCCTGATCGCCGTAGATGTCGTCGAGGTAGGCCTCCAGCGCCTTGACCCGCTGGATGATGCCCTTCTCCAGCCGGGTCCACTCGGCCGCCGAGATCACCCGCGGCACCAGGTCCAGCGGGAACGGCCGCTCCTGCCCGGACAGCGAAAACGTGATGCCCTGGTCGACGAACGCCCGGCCCAGCGCCTCGGAGCGGGCCTCCAGATCGGCGGCATCGGCCGGCCCCAGCTCGGCAAAGATGCCCTTGTACGGGGCGCGCACGTTGCCGTCGGCGTCGAACATCTCGTCGAACGCCTGGTCATAGCTGCCGGACCGGTTGTAGCCGTCGAAGATGCGGTCGTGCTTCTTGCGCCCGGCGCGTGCGCCGTTGCGCGAGGTCCGCGCGGTCTGGCTGGGCAAAGTTCGAGGGCTCACGGGTGACATGCTGCACCACATCAGCCGTTTCGGCAGGCCAGGGCGGGCGACTTTGGGTAATTCGAGGCTGAACTGGTAACCTGAGCCATCGCTGCCCATTCATGGGTATCTGGACGCACGGCAGTCCAGACGCAATGACACCAGACTTAGAACCAGAAGGAACTAGCGCGTGGCCAACATCAAGTCGCAGCAAAAGCGCAACCGCACCAACGAGCGCGCCCGACTGCGCAACCAGTCGGTGAAGTCGTCGCTGCGTACGGCGGTCCGCGGGTTCCGCGAGGCCGTCGAGGCCGGCGAGAAGGACAAGGCCGCCGAGCTGCTGGTCTCGACCAGCCGCAAGCTGGACAAGGCCGCCAGCAAGGGCGTCATCCACAAGAACCAGGCGGCCAACAAGAAGTCCGCGCTGGCGCTGGCGCTGAACAAGCTCTGAGCTAGACGTTTCGCGGGATATCCCGCTTGCGGGCCGGACCAGCAATGGTCCGGCCCGATTCGTTGGTGGTGGACCGTCTGGCCGGAGGTCAGCCCCGGCCTTTGGCGGCCAACTCGGCTACCGCACGCACGGCGGACTCCAACGCGTAGTCAGCGTCGGCTGCCGCGCCCTTGACGTCGGCGTTGAGCGCCGCGACCAGCCGCATCGCGCTGGCCACGCTGTCCCGCGTCCAGCGCCGGGCCTGTTTCTGCGCTTTCTGGATCCGCCACGGCGGCATGCCCAGGTCACCGGCCAGCCGGTACGGATCACCGGTCAGCGGCGCCACCCGGGCGATGGTGTGCACCGCCTCGGCCAGAGCATCGGCCAGCACGACGCGCGGTTCCCCGGCCAGCATGGCCCAGCGCAGCGCTTCGGCGGCGCCGGCGACATCACCGACAACGGCCTTGTCGGCGATGTCGAAGCCCTTCACCTCGGCCTTGCCGCTGTGATAGCGGCGCACCGCGCCGGCGTCGACCCGGCCGTCGGTGTCGGCGGCCAGCTGCGAGCAGGCCGAGGCCAACTCGCGGACATCGGAACCGACCGCGTCCAGCAGCGCGATCACGGTGTCGTCGTCGACCTTGATCTTGAGCGCGCGGAATTCGCGGCGCACGAAGTCGGCGCGCTCACCGGGCTTGCTGATCTTGGCGCACTGGTGCACGGACGCGCCCAGATCCCGCAACTGACCCGCCAGCGCCTTGGCCCGGCCACCGCCGGAATGCACCACCACCAACTCGGTGCCCGGCGGTAGGTCGGCAGCCGCCGAGCGGATCAGTTCGACGGCGTCCTTGCCGGCCTCACCGGCCGCCTCCAACACCACCACCCGCTCGTCGGCGAACAGCGACGGGCTGAGCAACTCGGCGAGTTCGCTGGTGCTCACGTCACCGGCACGCAGCCGGTCCACCGGAACGTCGGCGCTCCCGGCGCGCTCCCGCGCGGCACGCAGCACACTGCTCACCGCACGGTCGACCAACAACTCCTCGTCGCCGAGGATCAGATGCAGTCCGGGAACGGCTTGGCTCACCCGACGATCGTTTCACAGCGTGCCGACGGCCCACGCCGACGCCGACCAGGACAGCGCCACCAGCACCGCGACGGCGGCCGCGGCCCGGAACCAGCGCCGACCCCACCCGATCACCACGACTGCGCCGCCGACCGCGACCAGGCACACCCCGGCCGCACCGGAAGGGACCGCGACGGTGGCGTTCGGGATGCCCGCCGACCAGTGCGCGACGCGCATGACCCAGCTCAGTTCCGGACCGGTGAACCGGATCAGCAGCCCAGCCGCAGTCGGCCAGAACGGGCTGATGGCCGCCGCGGTGGTGCCCAACACCGTGATCGGGACGATCAGCGGTGCCGCCGCGATGTTGGCGGCCACCGCGACCACACTCACCTTCCCGGACATGCCGGCCACCAGCGGCGCGGTGACCAGTTGCGCGGCCCAGGCCAAGCACAGCGCGTGCGCGGCGGTCGGCGGCCAGCCGCGTTCGACCAGCCGCTGCGACCACACCGGCGCCAACACCACCAGCGCGGCGGTGGCCGCGACCGACAACGCGAAGCCGGCATCGACCGCCAACTGCGGTGCCAGCGCGAGCAACACCAGCACGGTGCCGGCCAGGGCCGGTACGGCTTGCCGCTGCCGGGAGGTCAGCACGGCCAGCAACGCGACCGCACCCATCACCGCGGCCCGCAGCACACTGGCCGTCGGCTGCACCACGATCACGAAGGCCAGCAGTGCGACCGCGGCCGCCGCGACGGCGCAGCGCGGTCCGGCCAAGCCGCCGACGAAGAGCACCGCGCCGCACACGATGGTGACATTCGCGCCGGACACCGCAGTCAGATGCATCAGCCCGGAATCCTTGAACTCTTCGATGATCACCGGGTCGACGGTCGAGGTGTCCCCCAGCACCAGGGCCGGCAGCATGGCGGCCTGATCGCCGGGCAGCGCGGCCTGGGCCTGCTCGGCGAACCGGGCGCGCACCAGCGCGGCGGCACGCTGCACCGGGACGGCGCGACCGATCTGCACGTCGCCGGTCGCGTTGAGGGTGGCCACCGTGAGGTCGCGGCGCCGCGGCGCACTGATCCGGGCGCGCAGCCGCACGGGTTGACCGGCCGCCGCGGCCGCCAGCCGGTGGCCAGCACCGAACACCACCACTCGACCGCGCGCGGGTAGGCCGTCGACCATCCGCAGGTCCGCGCGCAGCAGCACCCGGCCCGACCCGAGCGGGCGCGGGCTCTCGGTCACCAGCACCTCGACCGCGGTCACCGTGCCGTACCGATCGGTTACCGGGTTGGTCCGAACATCATTGCTGCGCAACGTAATCGCACACCCGAATCCGGTTCCGACGACGGCTGCCGCGAACACCGCGACGGCCACCGCGCGGGCCGCTGCGCGTTCGGCCGGGCACCGGTAGGCCAGCAGCGCTGCGGTCCCGGCGATCAGTGCGCAGCTCAGCGTCAGGGCGGCACCGAACTCCCAGACGATGCCGGCCGCGGTCACCGCCCACCCGGTCAGTGCCGCCGGCACCAGCCGGACGTCGAGCCGTTCCACCGCTCAGACACGCACCAGATCACGCAGCTTGGCCAGCCGGGCCGGGCCGATCCCGTCCACTTCGCCGAGTTGGTCGACGCTGTCGAAGCGGCCGTTCGCGTCACGCCAGGCCACGATGGCGGCCGCCATCACCGGCCCGATCCCGGGTAGCGCCTCGAGCTGTTCGGCGCTGGCCTCGTTGAGGTTCACCGGCTCGCCGGGCGTCGGGTCCGGTGCGCGCGACGGCCCCGGTTGGGTGGCGGGGCGTCCGCCGGGCCCGGCCGGCTCGGCTGCGCTCACCGAACTGCCCAGCACGGCCGGGGCGCCCGGCCCGGGCGCCACCCCGACCACCACCTGCTGACCGTCGGTCAACGGTTGAGCCAGGTTCAGCCCCGCGGTGTCGGCGGCGCCGACGGTCCCGCCGGCCGCCGAGATGGCGTCGGCGACCCGGGCTCCGGGTGTCAAGGTCACCAGGCCGGGTTCGGTGACCAGACCGACGACGCTGACCACAACCGGTCCCGGCGGGGCGGCTGATGCGCTGGGCTGCGCGGTCTGGTTCTCGGCTTCGGCCGCGGTCTGCACCGGCGGCAGTTTCGCCGAAACTACGGGTTCGGGTTCGGCCCGCAGCACGGTGAAAATCGTGATCAGTACCGCGATCACGGCGACGACGGTCAGGCCGATCGCACCGGCCCGACCCGGGTCCGCGCGCAGGTCGGCGAGCCGGTCACGCCAACTCACCGCGCCCGCGGACGGTTCTGGGAGCCAACGCGGCAACAACGCGGTGGGATCCCCGTCGGGGCCGGTGTCGGCCGGTTGGTCGCGGTCGGCCGGGACGGCGAGGAGGTGGGCGCCGGCGGAGGTGTCGTGGGTGGCGGAGGTGTCGTCCGGGTCGGTGAGCGTGGCGGCCGTCGGACGCGGACCACCGGACAATCGGCGGTGCAGGCGTTCGGCGGGCGGTTCGGCGGGCAGATCGGTGCGCATGGCCCGAAGCTAGGACCCGGCGCCGACCGAACGGCCGCAGCGCAGCCGCTTTCAGCGCGCCCTGGGGATGAATCGGAAACTGTGCACCGACGCAGCGGCGTAGCCTGAACAGATGAGCTGCGCACGTTGGATTGCGCTTCGACTGCTCACCGCCGCAGCGCTGACCGCGGCGGTGTGGTTCCCGCTCAGTGTCACGACCGGGCCCGGCACCGCACTCGCAGGCTGTCAGGGTCAGGGAATCCCGGTGGGCCTCAACGCGATCGGCGCTCCCTTCACGCAGAACTGCGACCTGGTGGTCACTCCGCCCCCGGCGATCGGCGCCGCGCCCAGCGCCGGGGCGATCGTGGCCTGCCGCGGCATCCCGGGTTGCCTGGCCATGTGGGTGAACAACCCCGGCGCAGTGCGGGTGCCGGTGCCCGACACCCGGCCGCGCAGCAACGGGCACTGACCCGACCAAGACAACTCATCGGCCCGGTCCCGGATCCAGGCTTAGCGCAACCGAAGTCGCCGCATCCCGGTCAGCGTTGCGGGTCACCGCGCCAGCGAAAGCTGTTGACGTACTTGCCCATGTCCTGTGCGAGTTCCAGATTGGCGCCCGACGGCGGCCCCGGCCCGACGTCCGGTCCGAACTGACGGAACGGCCCCACCGCCGCAGCGATCAAGGCCAGGTCATCCTTGACGGCCGCAACCACCACGATCCGCATCCTGGTGTAGTTGCTGTTCGCCCCCTGCGGCCAGCAGTCGGCCACCTCGCCGTAGCCCGGCTGATAACCGACCATCGCGTTGGGGATCTGATAGGCGGTGCGAAAGTCCGGGTAGGTGGACGCCAGCAGGGCACGCACGATCTGCTCGGGACTGCGTCCGGCGGCCGGCTGGCCGAACAACTGCAGGGTTCCGGTGTCACCGGCGGTGTACCGCGCGGTCACACCGGCCGCGCGCTGGGTGACGTCATAGGCCGCGCCGGCGGCGGGATAGGACACCGTGAACGCGCCGTCGGCCGCGGTGAACCGGGGATTGGTCGTCACCGGCGTACCGGTCGGCGGCCGGCCGCAATTCGGTGGGCAGGCGTAGCGCACCGCTGGTGTGCTCATCACCGCCGCCACCCCGACCAGGGCCAGCGCCACCGCGCTGATCGCCCCGACCCAGCCGGCAATCACCCGTCGTCGCGGGGTGCGGGCGACCGGCGCGGCCCGGTACCGCGGCGCCGGCAGCGCGGTCGCGACACACAGTTCACCGGCGGCGTCGGCGGCGTCGGCGGGACGCGGCCGGGCCAGTCGGCGCGCGCGGCGCGAGGTGCGCGACGCGGCCCGGGTCGCCACCCCGCAGCAGGGGCAGAACGCCATGTCCGGGACCACCTGGCTGCAGGTCGGGCAGCGGATCGGGGCGTGCGCGTCGACGTCGTCGGTCGACTCGTGCAGCAGCGCCAACTGCAGGCCGACCCGCAGCAGCAACACGGCCAACAGGGTCACCGCGAGGTGACAGCACAGTTGCACCCACTGCGACAGGGATTGCACGTCCACCAGGCCCAGCGCCACGTAGATCAGCAGTACACCGGCGGCGAATGACGCCAGCGCGGCCCGCACCCACCCCGCATGCTGGTCGGCCTTGCTGGCCGGACGACGGAACCACAGTGCGGCACCGACCAGTCCGCCGATGGCCGCTGCGGTCAGCGGCACCGCGGCGCCGCGGAGCACCGCCTCGACCAGTAGCCCACTGGTGGGCCGGCTGCGATTGATCAGGCCGGTGGCCAGTTGCGGCGCGAGCCGGGTCAGGGTGGCAGCGGCGGTGAACGACAGCGCGCCCAGCGCGCCGATCACAAAGCCGTCCAAGGACTCTCGGTTCGACGGCCGAACCAGGCGTACCAGCACCGCGGGCAGCAACATCAGCACCGCGCCGCCGAGCGGGATACCCACGCCCTCGCGCATCGCACGGGCCAGCACCAATCCCCCGCCCAGCGGCACACCGTAGGCGCGGGCCATCAGCTCACCGGTGAGCAGGACCCAGCCGACCCCGAGCAGCACACCCAGCGTCGCGGCCAGCAGCAGGGCCGCGCCGTCGAAATCGCGAACGGCGTCGGCCTCCCGCAGGTACAGCACGAACAGCACCGGCAGGCCGAGCGCAGCCGTTGCGATCAGGCAACCCGGCATCCGCAGCAGCGCGAAGGCCACCAGTGCACACACCAGCAGCGCCAAGCCCCACCGGAACGCGGTGCGTGAGCCCGGCGGCAGGTGCGGGAACAGCGAACTGGCCAGCGCCGGACGCAGCACGTGCTCGCCCGGGGCCGCACCGAAGACTCCGATCCGCACCCAGTCCGGACCGTCGCCGCGGCGCCGCTGCAAGCGCAGCCCGCACCACCCGCAGAACTCCCCCGCCGGGACGTCGATCTCGCAGACCCGGCAGCGCGCCACGGGTGCATTCGATGCGGTGGGCGCGCTCATCGCAATGCCGCCTGGACCACCAGCAAGGCGCGCGCCAGCTGGTCCACGTCGGGGGTGCCCAGTCCGGTGACCAGGTCATAGCCCGGGCCTGCGGATTCGACGGCGTTGCCGCCCAAGGTGATGTCGCGGAACGCCTGCGGCGCGCTGCGCGCCGCGGCGTACAGCAGCGCGTTGAACTCGCCGAGCCGACGGCCCCGGTGGTCGAGCAGATACTGGTTCAGCACTGCGGCCAGGCCGGCCCAGATCGGCGCCGACATCGACGTGCCGCCACCCACCAGGTTCTGCTGGTCGAACACGATCCGGACGCCGGTGAAGGAATCAGCCACCGCGGAGACGTCCGGACTGAGCCGACGGCCGGCCCGGTCGGGGGCCACCTCGCGCTGCCAGGCGGGTCGGTCGAACAGGTTCGACACCCCGCCTCCGGTGCCCTGCGACAGCGGCACGTCGAACCAGGCCTGTTCGGCCAGCCATCCGCCACGCTGGTCGGTGGACAATGTGGTGCCGCCGACGACGGTCATCTCCGGCAGCGAGGCCACCGCGTCCAGGCCGACGTCCTCAGGGCCGGGTGGCGCCGACCAGTCCTGTCCCCCTTTGCATTCCAAACCGGCCAGGTCACCGCTGGCGTTGAACGCGGTGGTCCCGGCGGCTTGCGCCCGGCCCAGCGCCGCGCGCACCGGGGCCAGGTCGGCTGCGGTCAACAACCGGTCGCAGCCCCAGCCGATCGAGAAGCTCCACACCGCGCCGGGGAACTGCCGGTGCACCGCATCCATCAGTGCTCCGATCTTCTCGTAGGCCCCGTCACCGGCGACCGTCGGGCGCGCGTTGACCAACACCTTGCGCGCGTCCGGAGCGATCGCATGCACCATCTCGAGGTCCATCGTGGCCTCGCCGCTACGTTCGGCCGGCAGCTCTCCGAACACCGTCGGCACCAGGGGCGGCAGGCCGAAAGCGGTGGCGAACGAGTCCAGGTCGGCCTGATCGAAGCCGTCGAAGGCGAACACCACGACGGTCTGACCTGCGCCGGTGTAGCCGGCGTCGGTCAGCGGGCCCACGTTGTAGGTGCGACGCAACCCGGCGGGCGTCAGGCCCTGGTCCGGTACGTCGGCGGGGAACATGCCCGGCGCCGACTCGTGAAACGGGGTGTAGCCCAGGATCCGGCCCAGTCCGCGGATCTCATGGTGCAGCCCGCTGGGTATCTCGGGTTGTCGGGCCGCAGCATAGAACACCTGGCCGCGTCGGCCGCGGTAGTCGTGCACCGCGACCCCGAAGGCCGCACCGAGGTCGCGGGCAGAGCCGGCCAGCACCGCCCAGGCGTTGCCGGGTTGCCAGCGCACCGCCAGCCGATGCCGGGCGGCCCACCGGATCAGCCGGTCCGGACGCGCAGCGTCAGCCAGCTCGGCGGTGAGCTGGGCGGCCTGCGGTGAGGGGCCCAGATCGGTTGAGGCACGCAGCAATTGGGCCATCGGTCCGGTGATCTGCTGGGCGATCGGCGCCGGGCCGGGACTCTCCGGTGTGGTGTCCTCACCGAGCAGTTGCACCGCGCCGAGAGTGACCAGCGCGGCCAGCAGCAGCGCCAGTGACGCGCGCACCCGGGTCGGCGTGAGCGGTCCTAGTTGTCGCCCGGGACCGCGGTGGCCGGCCCGGGAGCCTTGACCGTCGGGGTGAACTTGTTGCCGCCCCTCGGGTCGAGGTTCTTCTCGGTCGGGGTCACCGGCGGCGGGGTGGTGGTCGTGGTGGTCGTGGTGGTGGTCGTGGGCTCCGACGGTTGCTCTTCGTCGGCGCAGGAGGACAGCGTCGCCATGGTCGCGATCGCGAGAACCCCGATGCCCACCGCAATCCGGCGGCGCCCCAACCCAAATGTGGTCATGGGGGAACTCTAGTGCGCCGCGGCCCCCGGCGCACCCGGGCCCACCTCGACCACCACCGCCAGGGCCCCGGCGCCGACGTGCAGCGCCAGCACCGGACCCAACTCGGTGATGGTGGCCGGCGCGCACTGCGGCAGCCGCTCGGCCAACGCTGCGGCCACCGAGGCTGCGCCGTCCGGGTCCGCGACATGGTGCACCGCGATCACCGCCGGTTGCTCGCCGACGTCTGCGCAAACCCGTTCGATCATGGTGGCCACGGCCTTGGACGGAGTGCGGACCCGTTGCGCCAGAACCAGTTTGCCGTCGTCGATGCGCAGCAACGGTTTGAGCGACAGCGCGGTGCCCAGCCAGGCCGCGGCGCCGCCGATCCGCCCGCTGCGACGTAGGTTGTCCAGTCGGTGCACCACGATGTAGCCGTGGCTACGCGTCACCGCGGCGTCGGCGGCCCGGTGCACCGCGTCCAAATCGGCGCCGTCGGCGGCGGCTCGGGCGGCGGCCAACGCCACAAAGCCGGTTCCCATTGCCGTGGAACGGGAATCGACGACGCGAATTTGCCCGTCGAGTTCGGCGGCGGCCTGCTCGGCGGCCTGAAAGGTGCCCGACAGTGCCGCCGACAGGTGCACCGCGACGACCCCGTCGCCGTCGCTGTCGCGCAGCGCGGCCTGGTAGGCGGCCGTGAGCTCGGCCAGCCCAGCCGCGGCGGTGGTGGCGTTGCGGTCGTGGATGTCCTCTGGAACGTCGTCGACACCGTCGAGCAGATCCTGGTCGTCGACCAGGATGTGCAACGGCACCACCCGGATCCCGGTGCCGCCCAACACCTCTGCCGGCAACCGGGCCGAGGAGTCGGTGACCACGACGACCGTCACTGGTTGGCCGCCATCCCGTCGGCTTCGACACCGGCCGCCGCCAGCGCCGCGAGCATCAGTTCGGCGACCCTGCGGTGCGCTTCGAAGTTCCAGTGGATGCCGTCCGGGTTGCCGCGCCCGGCGTAGATCTCCTCGGCCACCGCCTCCTTGAGATCGACCAGCGGCAGCTTGTGTTCGGCGGCCCAGGCCGTGATCGCCGCGACCGTGCCGGCGCGTCCGTGGTGGGCGTTGCCGTAGGTGTCGGCGGTGTGCACGCTGGGCAGTGACGCCACCACCGGGATGCCGGGCCGGTTGAAATCGATGGCGTTACGGGTCATTTCCAGGTATTCCACCGTCAGCCGCGGGGGCAGCGCGGAACGCGCGATCGGGGACAGCCGCGGCTGCAGCCAACCGTAGCCGTCACGCACCCAGCGGCGCACCCGCGGCGGTCGCACGTACCGGATCAGTTCGCGGAGCGCGGTGGGCAGCGGCGAGGGCAGCGAATCCATGCCGCAGGTCGCGAAGACCACAGCGCCGGCCCGCGGCAGTGCGGCCCACGACCTCGGATCCTGGGTGGCCGCCCACCAGACGTCGCGACAGGTCCAGCCGATCCGTCCGATCAGCTCGACATCCCAACCCAGTTCGGCGGCAACGATATTGGGCCAGATCCGGGGATCGTCCGACGGCAGCCCGCCGGTCGGTCCGTAGTAGGACAGTGAGTCGGCGAACACCAGCAGCGTGGGCCGGGTCGGGTCAGAGGACATCGTTGGCCACCTGCGCTGAGGCGTTCCACACGTCGAGGCGCCACTTGATCTGCTCGAAGACCTCAGGATCGGTGCCCGGCAGCGAATGCCCGGACAGTTGCACCCAACTGGCGTTGCCCATGCCGCCGAGGATCGGCCAGTTGTCCACCGGGAGCCCCAGTAGCGCCGCGGTCACCGCGGCGATCAGGCCGCCGTGCGCCACCAACACCACCGGACGGTCGGATTCGTCTGTGCCCCAATCTGACTGGGATGCGACGAGTTCGGCGACCACCGGGACGCCGCGCGCCGCCACGTCCACCCGGCTCTCGCCGCTGTGCGGAGCCCAGCGGGCGTCGTCGCGCCACGCCAACCGGGCGCCCGGAGCGACGGCGTCGACCTCGGTGTGGGTCATGCCCTGCCAGTCACCCAGATGGGTTTCGCGCAGCCGTTCGTCGACGGCCACCGGCACCCCGGCGCGCTCCCCCAGGGTCACCGCGGTGTCGTAGGCCCGGCGCAGATCGGACGACACGATCAACAACGGGGTGCGTTTGGCCAGCACCTCGGCCGCCGCCACGGCCTGGGCGCGGCCCAGATCGGACAGGTCGGTGTCCAGTTGGCCCTGCATCCGGCTGCCGGCGTTGTACTCGGTCTGGCCGTGCCGCAACAGCACCAGCCGACGGATCCTCATTCGGCGTCCTCCGCGGGGCCCGGCAACTCACCCTCCAAGTCCACCGGAATCGTCGGGCAGTCCCGCCACAGCCGGTCCAGGGCATAGAACTCGCGTTCCTCGCGGTGCTGAACGTGCACGACGACGTCGACGTAGTCGAGCAGCACCCAGCGACCTTCCCGGGTGCCCTCCCGGCGCGCCGGCTTGTTTCCGGCCAGCCGCATCCGTTCCTCGACCTCGTCGACGATCGCGTTGACCTGGCGGTCGTTGGCGCCGGTGGCGATCACGAAGCAGTCGGTGATGACCAGTTGACCGGACACGTCGATCACGACGACGTCCTCGGCCAGTTTGTTCGCGGCCGCGCGGGCGGCCACCGTCGCCATCGCGATCGCTTCATCGGTGGCAGTCACCGGGACACCTCACTCTCGGCACGGCCGTACAGCCCGCGCTTGGACACGTATTGCACCACCCCGTCGGGCACCAGGTACCAGATCGGTCGGGCTTCGGCGGCGCGCCGGCGGCAGTCGGTGGACGAGATGGCCAGCGCCGGGATCTCGACCAGGGTCAAGGCCTCGGCCGGCAACTCGGCTGCTGCGGCGGTCGCGACATGCTGGTCGTCCAGCTCGTAACCGGGCCGGCTCACCCCGACGAACCGGGCGACGGCGAACAGATCCTCCCAGTCCTGCCAGGACAGGATGGAGGCCAACGCGTCCGCACCGGTGATGAAGTACAGCTGCGCGTCCGGGTTCATCGCACTCAGATCCCGCAGCGTGTCCCGGGTGTAGGTGGGGCCGCCGCGGTCGATGTCGACCCGGCTGACCGAGAACCGCGGATTGGAGGCGGTCGCGATCACCGTCATCAGGTAGCGGTCCTCGGCAGGCGTGACATGCCGGCCCTGCTTCTGCCACGGCTCACCGGTCGGCACGAACACCACTTCGTCGAGGTCGAACAGGTCGGCCACCTCGCTGGCCGCGACCAGGTGACCATGGTGGATCGGGTCGAACGTCCCACCCATCACGCCCAGCCGGCGGCCGGGCCGGTCACCGGCCGTTTGCACGGTAGGCCAGCTTACTGGAGTGATTCCGCGGCTGAGATCGGCGCGAGTTTCGAGTACCGCGCTACGCGTGCGTCCGCGCGGCCGCCGCGGTCGGATGGAACCATCCGACCGATACCAGTTCTCAGGGGGTCAGAGCCATGACTACGCATGCCGGACCTGCCCAGCCCGCGGCGGCCGAAACCGAGTCGGCCGGTTCCTTGTCGAAAGCGCGGCTGACGCTGATCGGCACCGTCGCGACTGCGCTGATCGGGGCCACCCCGCTGATCATCAGCGCGTTGAAGGACGACGGCGGATCGACCGTCGACTCGACGTCGGCCACGATCACGGTCACTCAGACGCCGCGCATCGATTCGCCGCTCGGCTCGATCGACCGGCTGACGGTGGCCGGCTCGACGGTCTCGGTGGCCGGTTCGGCAGCCGCCGACGTGGACAGCGTCGTGGTACTGGTCCGGCCGCGTGATCGCGCCGATCACGACCACAACCTGGTCGGCGGCGCGGCCGTGCACGATCAACGCTGGGCGGTCGAGATCGAGGCGGACGCGCCGGTGCCGCCCGACCTCACCACCACCGTGCAGTACCTGCGGCTGCCCAACCCGGGCGTCACCGGACTGTCGTTCCACACCGTGACCACCACGACCAGCACGCCGACCGCCCCCGGGCTGAGCGAGGACCTACTCGAATGCGCCAAGCAGAAGGGCGACGCGTGCTTCAGCGGACCCGGCTGGGGCCCGCCGTCGGTGTATGAGTCCGAGTCCTGACTCAGACCGGCAGCAGACCGTCGATCACCGCGGCCAACTGCCGCGCCGAGCGGCACTCGTGCATCGGGATCAGGTCCTGGTAGCGCGGAATGGCCGAGTCACCGCTGCCCCACAGATGCTTGGGTTCGGGGTTGAGCCAGTGCGCATGTCGGGCCGAGCTGACCAGGTGGCTCAGCAACTCGGTCTCCGGGCTGCGGTAGTTGTTCCGGCCGTCCCCGAGGATCAGCAGTGAGGTGCGCGGGGACAGCACGTTCGGGTACTTCTCCAGGAACGACACGAACGCATGCCCGTAGTCGCTGTGCCCGTCGCGGGTGTACACCGCCGACTCGCGGGTGATCCGCTGCACCGCGACCGCCAGGTCGGCGTCCGGGCCGAACAGGTGGGTCACCTCGTCGGTGGTGTCGATGAACGCGAACACCCGCACCCGGGAGAACTGTTGGCGCAGCGCCGAAACCAGCATCAAGGTGAAGTGGCTGAAGCCGGCGACCGAGCCGGAGACATCGCAGAGCACCACCAGTTCGGGGCGAGCCGGGCGCGGTTTGGCCAGCACCACGTCGATCGGCACGCCGCCGGTGGACATCGACCGGCGCAGCGTCTTGCGCAGGTCGATCTGCCCGGCCCGGTGCCGACGTCGTTTGGCGGCCAGTCGGGTGGCCAGAGTGCGAGCCAGCGGCGCCACAGTCTTGCGCATCTGACGCAGCTGTTCGCCGGAGGCGCGCAGGAATTCGACGTTCTCACTGAGCTGCGGGATGCCGTAGGTCTGCACGTGCTCGCGGCCCAGCTGCTCGGCGGTGCGCCGCTTGGTTTCGGCTTCCACCATCTTGCGCAGCTGGTTGATGCGTTGGGCCGCCAGGGATTTGGCGATCTCCTCCTGGGTAGGGGTGACGTCCTCGCCGTGCGGGGCGAGCAAACCGGCCAGCAGCTTGCCCTCCAGTTCGTCGAGCGCCATCGACTTGAGCGCCTGGTAGCTGGAGTAGGACGGACCGCGGCTGGAGTTGTACTTGCCGTACTGCTCGACGATCTGGGCGATCATCGCGGCCAGCCGGTCATCGAGGTTGGCCAGATCCTCGTTGTCGCTCAACAACTTCAGCAACATCTCGCGCATCGCCTCGACATCCTCGGGCGGCAACTCGGGGGTGCCCTGCGGGTCCTCGCCGCCGTCCTCGTCGGCCAGGATGGTGCGATCGCCGATCGCGGCCGGCCACCACAGGTCGAACAGCGCGTCGTAGGTCTCGCGGTGATCGGGTCGGCGCAGCACTGCGCAGGCCAAGCCCTCGCGCAGCACCTCGCGGTCCCCCAGCCCCAGCGTCACCAGCACCCGACCGGCGTCCACGGTTTCCGAGGGACCGACCGAAATGCCTTGCGCACGTAGGGCTTCGACGAACTCCACCAGATGCCCGGGGATACCGTGCGGAGCCAGCGGCTGTGCGGGTCGGATACGTCGGACGGCCATCGGTGTGCGCCTAGTTCAGCTTCAACTCACCGGCGGCCTTCTGCTGGTCGCTTTGGTGTTTGAGCACCACGCCCAGCGTCGCGGCGATGGTCGCGTCGTCGATGGTGTCCAGACCCAGCGCCAGCACGGTGCGGGCCCAGTCGATGGTCTCGGCCACCGACGGCAGCTTCTTGAGCTGCATGCCGCGCAGCACACCGATGATCCGGACCAGCTCATCAGCCATCTTCTCGGGCAGTTCGGGCACCCGGGACAGCAGGATCCGGCGTTCCAGATCGGCATCCGGGAAGTCGATGTGCAGGAACAGGCAGCGCCGCTTGAGCGCCTCGGACAGTTCCCGGGTGGCATTGGAGGTCAGCACCACGAACGGTTTGCGTTCGGCGGTGATGGTGCCCAACTCCGGCACGGTCACCGCGAAGTCGGAGAGCACCTCCAGCAGCAGGCCTTCGATTTCGATGTCGGCCTTGTCGGTTTCGTCGATCAGCAGCACGGTCGGTTCGGTGCGCCGGATCGCGGTCAGCAGCGGGCGGCTGAGCAGGAATTCCTCGCTGAACACGTCGGTCTTGGTCTGATCCCAGTCGCTGGAACCAGAACCGTGCGCGGTCTGGATGCGCAGGATCTGCTTGGCGTGGTTCCACTCGTAGAGCGCGCGGGCCTCGTCGACGCCCTCGTAGCACTGCAGCCGGACCAGCTCCGAACCGGTGGCCTGCGCGACGGCGCGGGCCAGTTCGGTCTTGCCGACACCGGCCGGACCTTCGATCAGCAGCGGCTTGCCCAGCCGGTCGGCCAGGAAGACCGCGGTGGCCGTGGCGGTGTCGGGCAGGTAGCCGGTCTCGGCGAGCCGCCGGGCCACGTCGTCGATGTCGGCGAACAGCGGCGCCGGCTTGGCGGGAGTTTCCACGAGATGTCCTTAAGCGGGTCTGGTGTGGCCGTCGCCCCAGACGATCCACTTGGTCGAGGTCAGTTCCGGCAGCCCCATCGGGCCCCGGGCGTGCAGCTTCTGGGTGGAGATGCCGATCTCGGCACCGAACCCGAACTGCTCGCCGTCGGTGAACGCCGTGGCGGCGTTGACCATCACCGCGGCCGCATCCACCTGTTCGGTGAAGCGTTGGGCCGCAGCAAGATTGGTGGTGACGATGGCTTCGGTGTGGCCGGTGCCGTACTCGTTGACGTGCGCGATCGCACCGTCGACGCCGTCGACCACGGTCACCGCGAGGTCCATCGACAAAAACTCGGCGCGCAGATCCTCCTCGCTGGGATCCTCGTGTACGTCGACCCCGGCCTGGCGCAGCGCGCCGGTCAACCGCGGCAGCGCGGTCGCGGCGATGGCCTTGTCGACCAGCAGCGTCTCGGCGGCGTTGCACACGCTGGGTCGGCGGGTCTTGGAGTTGAGCAGGATCTTCTCGGCGACGTCCAGGTCAGCCGCGGCGTCGACGTAGACGTGGCAGTTACCCACGCCGGTCTCGATGGTGGGCACGGTGGCGTCGCGCACGACGGCGTCGATCAGACCCGCGCCACCGCGCGGGATCACCACGTCGACCAGGCCGCGGGCCTGGATCAGATGCGTGACGCTGGCGCGGTCGGCGCTGGGCAGCAACTGCACGGCGTCTTCCGGTAGACCGGCGGTGGCCAGCGCCTTGCGCAGCACGGTCACCAACGCGGCGTTGGACTGCGCGGCCGACGAACTGCCCCGCAGCAGCACTGCGTTGCCGGCCTTGAGGGTCAACCCGAACGCGTCGACGGTGACGTTGGGCCGACCTTCGTAGACGATGCCGACCACACCCAGCGGTACCCGCTGTTGCCGCAGCTGCAGCCCGTTGGGCAGGGTGCGGCCGCGCAGCACCTCGCCGACCGGGTCGGGCAGGCCGGCCACCTGGCGCAGGCCGGCGGCGATGCCGTCGACCCGCTGCGGGTTCAGTGCCAATCGGTCCAGCATGGCTTCCGGGGTACCGGCCGTGCGCGCTGCTTCCAGGTCTTGGGCGTTGGCGGCCAGGATGTCATCGACGGCGGCCAGCAATGCGTCAGCTGCGGTGTGCAGTGCGCGATCCTTGACGTCGGTGCGCAGCGACGCGAGCACGCGGGAGGCGACTCGGGCGCGACGGGCGGCGTCGTGCACCTGGCTGCGCAGGTCGGCGGCGGTATCCGAAAGCGTCGGCGCTTGCAGATTCATTAGCCCAGCTTATCGGGCCTGTCAGCAGTTAGCCTGATCGGGTGGCTCGGGTGACCGTGGTGGGCAGCGTGAACTTCGACACCATCTACGGGGTCGAGGAGTTGCCCCGGCCGGGGCAGACGCTGCTGGCGCATTCGGCCCAGTCCGGTCCGGGCGGCAAGGGCGGCAATCAGGCGATCGCAGCGGCGCGGGCCGGTGCCGCGGTGCAGTTGGTCAGCGCGTTCGGCACCGACGAGGCCGCAGGTCGGCTGCGCGAGCATCTCGGTCGCAACGGGGTGGGCTTGGACGGCTCGATCACCCTGCCGACATCGAGCGGCGCGGCGATCATCCTGGTCGAGCGTTCCGGGGAGAACATGATCGTGGTGGCGCCCGGCGCCAACGGGCATCTGGCGCTGGATTCCCCGATCGCGCGCGACGTGGTCGCCGACGCCGATGTGGTGCTGCTGCAACTCGAGATCCCGGTGCCGACCGCGATCGCGGCCGCCCGCACCGCGCGTCAGGGTGGTGCGGCAGTGTTGCTCAACGCCTCGCCGCTGGCCGACGACGGGAGTCGGAACCTGGCCGAGTTGGCCTCGGTGGTCGACGTGGTGATCGTCAACGAAACCGAGGCGCAGCGCTGGAGTTGGCCGGTCGAGGGGTTGGTGATCACCCGCGGCGCGCGCGGGGCGCTGTACCGGATGGCCGACGGCACCGAGATCACGGTGGCCGCACCGGCCGTGGAAGTCATCGACACCGCCGGGGCCGGCGACGTGTTCGCCGGGGTGTTGGCGGCGGGCTGGACCGGGGATCGCGAGCAAGCCCTGCGCCGCGCGTGTGTGGCCGGGGCGCTGGCCACGTTGGCCGGCGGTGCCGGTGATTGCGCACCCACCGCGGAGGCGATCGACGACGTGCTGAACCTCGACTGACGGACCCGTCGCGTCGCCCGGCCGGCGTTCGGACCGAAACCGTTACCGTTGCTTCGTCCGGTCTCGCTGGACTCTACGGTTATAGTGTCGAGCGTGACTGCGCGACCCCCCGACGGCGACTGGCTGGGCACCCCGTATCTGCGGTTCGAACGGCAGGGTCCGTTCGGGGTGGTGACCATCGACCGGCCGGCGGCCCGCAATGCCCTGACCCCCGCGATGTACTTCGGGGTGCGGTATGCGGTGGGACTGGTGGACGCCGACCCGGACCTGGCCGGACTGCTGATCACCGGCACCGACGACGTCTTCGCCCCCGGTGGCGATCTGGGCGGCGGCGACGGCTCCGACGACTGGCTGGCGTCGGTGGGCAAGGCGTTGGACATGGACGTCACGCCGTTCGAGCGGCTACGCCAGTCGGTCAAGCCGGTGGTGAGCGCGGTCAACGGGCTGTGCCAGGGCGGCGGATTGCAGATCGCGATGTGCAGCGACATGGCCGTGGTCAGCGAGCGGGCCACCTTCCGGGTGCCCGAGCTCTACCGCGGCATCGCCGACACCTACTACAGCCAGATGCTGGCCCGGATGATCGGTCCGGTGCGCACCCGGGACCTGATGTTCACCGGCCGAGTGCTTTCGGCTGCCGAAGCCGTCGAGTGGGGCCTGGTGGCGCGGATGGTGCCGCACGATGTGTTGCTCGACACCGCCCGCGAGGTGCTCGCGCAGTGCTGCCGGACCGCGCCGCGAGCCCGCGGTGTGGTGAAGTCCAGCCTGGATGCCTATATGGGCCTGTTCGACCGAATTGGCATGAAGGCCAGCTATTCCGGCGACGAAGCGCGGCAGGGTTTCCTGGCGTTCAAGCAGCGGCGGACACCGGATTGGGTGCACCCCGAGCTGCGCACCGACGACCGGCTGTAGCTCTCCCGCGTTGAGATAGCGCTGGCGTCGGCGATCTGGCGTGGATCGGCTACCTGGGTTCTGACTGAACGCAGTTTCGACCGCTATCGTGAACTCATGCCGCAAAGCCAGTCAGAGGTCATGGCGGTCACTGCGCTGGCCCTGTTCGCGGTGTTCGCCGCACTCGGATTCGGTTGGCGCAGTTGGCTGCAATGGCGGCGCACCGGGTCCACCGGGTTCAAGGGCGTCACCGGTCGGGTCGGTTCGATCGAATGGTCCGCCGGCCTCGGGTTCCTGCTGGCCGTGGCCCTCGCGGTGGCGGCGCCGGCGCTGCAATGGGTCGGCATGCTGGCCCCGCTGGGCTGGTTGACGGCCCCCTGGATTCAGTACGTCGGGATCGCGCTGGCGCTGCTCGGCATCGCCGGCACGGTCTACGCGCAAGTGGACATGGGCGATTCCTGGCGGATCGGAGTCGATGCCGGCGAACGCACCGCCTTGGTGCGCTCCGGGGTGTTCGGCCGGGTGCGCAACCCGATCTTCACCGCCATGTTGGTGTTCGGTTTCGGCATCGCGCTGGTGACCCCGAATCCGTTGGCGCTGCTGGGTTTCCTGCTGCTGCTCGGCACCGTCGAAGTGCAGGTGCGCGCGGTCGAGGAGCCCTACCTGGCCAGGGTGCACGGCGACGCGTATCGCGACTACACCGCGACCGTGGGGCGCTTCGTCCCCGGCCTCGGCTTGCTGCGCCGATAGCTACTCGGCAGGTACGTTGCGTTCGATCTCGTCGAGCCAGATCCGCGCCGACATGTCCGATGGCGCCCGCCAGTCCCCGCGCGGGGACAGCGCACCGCCGGCCGCGACCTTGGGACCGTTGGGCAGCGCCGAGCGTTTGAACTGACTGAACGAGTAGAACCGCTGCGCGAAGACCTGCAGCCAATGCCGGATCTCGGTCAGCGGGTAGGACGGTCGCTTGTCCAGCGGGTAGCCCAGCGGCCAGTGCCCGCGCTCGGCGTCATGCCAGGCATGCCAGGCCAAGAACGCGATCTTCGACGGCGAGAACCCGTACCGCAGCACTTGGAACAGCGAAAAATCTTGCAGCGCATAGGGTCCCACCTTGGCCTCGGTGCTCTGCACCTGCGCCCCGTCGGAGCTGGGCACCAACTCGGGGCTGATCTCGGTGTCCAACACCGATACCAGCACGTCGGTGACGCTGCGTTCGAACTGCCCGCTGGAGATCACCCAGCGAATCAGGTGCTGGATCAACGTCTTGGGCACACCGCCGTTGACGTTGTAGTGCGACATCTGATCGCCCACCCCGTAGGTCGACCACCCCAACGCCAGCTCGGACAGATCACCGGTGCCCAGCACGATGCCGCCGCGCTGGTTGGCCAGCCGGAACAGGTAGTCGGTGCGCAGACCCGCCTGCACATTCTCGAAGGTGACGTCGTAGACCGGCTCACCGCTTGCGAACGGATGCCCCAGACCGCCCAGCATCAACGTGGCGGTGTCCCGGATGTCGAGTTCCTCGAACGTCACCCCGAGCGCCTGCGACAACGCGATCGCGTTGTTCTTGGTGTGATCGCCGGTCGCGAACCCCGGCATGGTGAACGCCAGGATGTCGCTGCGCGGCCGGCCCTCCCGGTCCATCGCGCGCGCCGCCACGATCAGCGCATGGGTGGAGTCCAGACCGCCGGAGACCCCGATCACCACCTTGGGGTAGTTCAGCGCCCGCAGCCGCTGCTCCAGGCCGGCCACCTGGATGCTGTAGGCCTCGTAGCAATCCTGTTGCAGCCGAGCCGGATCCGACGGCACAAACGGGAACCGTTGCACGTCGCGCCGCAATCCCAGGTCGTCGTCGGGTGGGTCGAGCCGGAACTCCACCCGCCGAGATGCCGGCGCTCCCGAGTCGGCCAGGGTGCGCCGGTTGTCGTCGAAGCTGCCCATCCGGATTCGTTCGGCACGCAACAACTCGACGTCGACGTCGGCGACGCTGCGGGCCGGGCCTTTGGGGAAACGTTCGGACTCGGCCAGCAACACCCCGTTCTCGTAGATCATGGTCTGGCCGTCCCAGGCCAGGTCGGTGCTCGACTCACCCTCACCGGCGGCGGCGTAGACGTAGGCGGCCAGACAACGTGAGGACGCCGAACGGGCCATCAACTTGCGGTCCTCGGCCCGGCCCACCGTGATCGGGCTGCCGGACAGGTTGGCCAGCACGGTCGCGCCGGCCAGTGCGGCCCGCGCGCTCGGCGGCACCGGCACCCACATGTCCTCGCAGATCTCGATGTGCAGCACGAAGCCGGGGACGTCGACCGCGCTGAACAACAGGTCCGGGCCGAACGGCACCTGCGCGCCGGCCACGGTGATCACCTCGTGCACGTCGTCGCCGGGAGCCAGTTGCCGTCGCTCGTAGAACTCGCGGTAGTTCGGCACGTAGGACTTGGGCGCCACCCCCAGCACCACGCCCCGATGGATCACCACCGCGGTGTTGTAGACCCGGTTGCGGTAGCGCAGCGGGGCGCCGACGACCAGCACCGGCAGCAGGTCGGCCGACGCGGCGCAGATCTGGCCGATCGCGTGTTCGACGGCGTCCAGCAGGGTGTCCTGCAGCAGGATGTCGTCGATCGAGTAGCCGCACAGGGTGAGCTCGGGAAACACCGCCAGCGCGACGCCGTCGTCGTGGCATTCGCGGGCCGCACGCAGCACCGATTCGGCGTTGGCGGCCGGATCGGCGATCGTGGTGTGCAACGTGCAGGCCGCGACCCGGACGAAGCCGTGCCGGTAGGCGGAGTAGAAGCTCATCGTCGCCCATTCTGTCTCATTGGCACCGACCATCGCGCGGTTCGCCGGGGCTGGGCTAGCGTCGAAGCGTGGATGCCCCGGAGTTGGTCGCCGTGCTGGAAGGTCGCCGCGTCGCCGTGCTGACCGGCGCGGGCCTGTCCACCGACTCCGGAATCCCGGACTACCGCGGACCGGACTCGCCGCCGAGCAACCCGATGACGATCCAGCAGTTCACCTCCGATCCGGACTTCCGCCGGCGGTACTGGGCACGCAACCACGTCGGGTGGCGGCACATGCACGGCACCGAGCCCAACCCGGGCCACCGCGCACTGGCCGAGCTCGAACGCGCCGGCGTGGTCAACGGCGTGATCACCCAGAACGTCGATCTGCTGCACACCAAGGCCGGCAGCCGGCGGGTGATCAACCTGCACGGCAGCTACGCGCGGGTGATCTGCCTACGGTGCGGGTTCGCGCTCGATCGCGCCGAGCTGGCCGAGGAGCTCGAGGAACTCAATCCCGGTTTCCTGGAGCGCGCCGAGCAGGTGGGCGGGATCGCGGTGGCCCCGGATGCCGACGCGATGGTGCGCGACACTGCGTCATTCCAGTACCTGGACTGCCCGTGCTGCTCCGGCATGCTCAAACCCGACATCGTCTACTTCGGCGAGAACGTCGCCAAAGACATCGTGGCGCAGGCTTTTTCGCTGGTCGACGACGCCGACGCGCTGTTGGTTGCGGGGTCGTCGCTGACGGTGTTCTCCGGCTACCGGTTCGTCCGGCATGCGGCGGCGGCCGGCATGCCGGTGGCGATCATCAACCGCGGGCCCACCCGCGGCGACGACTTGGCCACCGTCAAACTGGACGCCGGGTGCTCCGAGCTGCTCACCCTGCTGGCCTGCGAGCTCACCACGTCGCCGGCATACTCCGAATAGCGTGGATGAAATTGCCTGCCACATAACTCGGTTCGCCGGTCTGCAGGTCCGGTAGCTGGGTCAGCAGTTCGCCGAAGATGGCCCGCAGCTGGGTACGCGCGACATGGGTACCCAAGCAGTAGTGCCGCCCGCCGCCGCCGAATCCGACGTGCGGGTTGGGGTCACGGCCGAGATCGAAGCGGTCCGGGTTCTCGAAGACGTCGGTGTCCCAGTTGCCCGACGAGTAGAACATCACCACCTTCTCCCCCGCCGCGATCTGTTGACCACCCAGCTCGCAGTCGACGGCCGCGGTGCGCCGGAACGTCATCACCGGGGAGGCCCAACGCACGAATTCCTCTACCGCCATGCCGATTCGGTCGTCGAAGGACTCCAGCAACCAGGCCCGCTGTTCGGGGAAGTCGGTGAGCGCCTTCATGGCGTGGCTGATGGTTTGCCGCGTGGTGTCGTTGCCGGCCACCGCTAGCAGTACGAAGAATGCCGCGATCTCCGGGTCGGTCAACCGCGAGCCTTCCACCTCGGCGTGCACCAGCGCGGTGAACAGATCGTCTCCGGGGTTCTCCCGTCGTTCCGCGGCCAGCGACAGCGCAACCTGATGCAGATACATCTGGTTGGCGACCAGCACCTCGAGCGGGTTGCGGCCGGCCAGGTAGACGGGGTCACCCCAGGACACCAACGCGTCGGCGGCGTCGGCGACCTGCTGGCGCTCGCTTTCCGGGATCCCGACCATGTCCGACAGCGTGCGCAGCGGCAGCTGCTTGGCGCAGAGCTGGACGAAGTCGGCTCCGCTGCCGGCGGCGCGTAGTTCGGTCACGATGTCGCGGGCGCTGGCCTTGATCGAGTCCTCGATCCGGCGCACCTGGCGCGGCGTGAACGCGGCATGCACCACCTTGCGGATCTGGGTGTGCCGCGGCGGGTCCATCGCCAGGAAGGACTGCGAGGCCTCCAGCAGCTCCGGGGGGATGTTCTCGAACAGCACACCTTGGCCGGACAGGTAGGTGTCGCTGTCCCGACTGACGGCCACGATGTCGGCGTGCCGGGTCACCGCCCAGTACCCCCGGTCCTCGGGATCGGGCATCAGCGAGTCCTCGACCGGCGGATGCCAGCTGACCGGGCGCTCGGCACGCAGCTCGGCGAACGACTTCTCCCGTTCGGCGGCCGTCGTCGACCAGAAGGCGCGGGAGGACAGATCGATCGGGTCGTAGGGGCGTTCGGTCACGATAGTGATCCTCCTCACAACAAACGGTTGTCCTGACGATAGGTCTAGACATAATGTCTAGTCAAGCTGTGCGGTGAGCGGATACGCTTCCAACCATGGCATCGGTGACCCGCAAGCCGCAGGCCAATCGGCAGGAACGGCGCGAACAGATCGAGCGCCGGCTGCTCGATGCCACCGACCGCCTGATGGCCGACGGCACCAGCTACACCGAACTGAGCGTGGACCGGCTGGCCACCGAAGCCGGCATCTCACGGGCCAGCTTCTACATCTACTTCGAGGACAAGGGCCATCTGCTGCGTCGGCTGGCCAGCCAGGTGTTCACCGATCTGACCGAGGCGGCGCAGCTGTGGTGGTCGGTGGCACACCGGCACGATCCGGCCGACACCCGAGCCGGGATGGCTGCGATCATCGCGGCCTACCGCCGGCACCAACCGGTGCTGGTCGCGCTCAACGAGATGGCACCCTATGACCAGCTGGTGGGCCAGACCTATCGGGATCTGCTCGACGAGGTCACCGCCGGGGTGACCAGGGTGATCACCGATGGCCAAGCCGCCGGGACGATCCGCCCCGAGCTACCCGCAGCGAGTACGGCCAGCGCGCTGACCTGGATGGTGGAACGGACCTGTCAGCAGAACCTGCCCCGTCGGCCGGCCTCGCAGGATGCCGAGCTGGCCGACGTGCTGACCCAAATAGTCTGGGGCGCACTGTATCTGCGTGCTGATTTCGGTGCGTTTGGGGGCGCTGAGCGCACCTGAGCGCACCGAAATCGCGCTAGCTAGACGGCGACCAGATCGTCGGCGTGCACTGCGGGCCGACGCAACTCGGCCGGCAGATCCGCGGTGGACCGGCCGATCATGGTGGCCAGCTCACCGGCATCGAAACCCACCACGCCGCGCGCCACCACGGTCTGGTCCGGGTCGCGCAGCTCGACGACGTCGCCGCCGTGGAACTGCCCGGACACCTGCGTGATGCCGGCGGCCAGCAGCGAGCGCCGATGCCCCAGCACCGCGGCCACCGCCCCGGCGTCCAGGGTCAGCGCACCGGCCGCGTCGGCGGCGTGGCGCAGCCAGAACCGCCGGGCCGACATCCGCGCGGGCCGGGCCGCGAACACCGTGCCGACCGAAGCGTCGGACAGCGCTGCGGCGGCGTCGGTGGCGGCCGCCAACAACACCGGCACGCCGGCGTCGGCGGCCAGCAGCGCCGAGGACAGCTTGGAGACCATGCCGCCGGTGCCCAACCGGCTGCCCTGCCCGGCGGTGACGTCGGCCAGGTCCTCGGGCCCGGCGACCTCCGGAACGAAGCGGGCCGGTTTGTCCTTGGGCGCCTTGCGTGGATCACCGTCGTAGAGACCGTCGATGTCGGAGAGCAGGATCAGCGCGTCGGCGCCGACCAGATGCGCGACCAGCGCCGAGAGCCGGTCGTTGTCGCCGAACCGGATCTCGTTGGTGGCCACGGTGTCGTTCTCGTTGACGATCGCCACGGCGTGCAGCGCGCGCAGCCGATCCAGGGTGCGCTGGGCGTTGGTGTGCTGCACGCGCTGGGCGATGTCCTGCGCGGTTAGCAGCACCTGCCCGACCGTGCGGTCGAACCGACCGAAGGCCGCGCTCCAGGCGTTCACCAAAGCCACCTGCCCGACGCTGGCCGCGGCCTGCTTGGTGGCCAGATCCGTTGGGCGCCGGTTCAATCCGAGCGGCTCGATACCGGCCGCGATCGCACCCGAGGACACGATCACCACATCCGAGCCGGCCCGCATCCGGCCCTCGATGGCCTCGGCGAGCTCTTCGAGCCGGCGCACGTCGAATATGCCCGATGGCGTGGTCAGACCGGTGGTGCCGATCTTGACGACGACCGAGCGGGCGGTGCGGATTGCCTCGCGGTGCGCGCTCACTGCTCCGGATTGCTTTCGCGGCGTTGCTTGCGCGCGATCTTGCGTTCGGCGGCGCCGATCCGGTCGCTGCGCTCGAGTCGGGTGTCGGTGCCGCGGCCGGACGGCGTGACGTCGACGCCGGCCGGGGTCTGCGGCTCCCAATCGAAGGTCATGTCGCCGATGGTGACCGCGCAGCCGGGTTTGGCGCCGAGCCGCAGCAGCGCCTCCTCGACCCCGAGGCGCGCCAGCCGGTCACCGAGGTAACCGACGGCCTCGTCGTTGTCGAAGTTGGTCTGCTTGATCCACCGCTCCGGCCGGGTGCCGCGCACCAGGTAGCCGCCCTGACCGTCGGGGTCGACGGTGAACGAGGTCTCATCGACCGGGATGGGCCGGATCACCGGGCGGCGCACCGGCGCCTCCGGTTGCGCCTTGCGATAGGTCTCGACGAGTTCCCACAGCGCAAAGGTCAATGGCCGCAGGCCTTCTCGACTTGCAGTGGAGACCAGGAAGACCGGCCAGCCGCGGGCTTCGATGTCGGCCTTGACGAACTCGGCGAGTTCCTTGGCGTCTGGGATGTCGATCTTGTTGAGCACCACCGCGCGCGGCCGGTCGGCCAGGTCGCCGAGCGTCGAGTCTCCTTGCAGCGTGGGCTGATAGGCGGCCAGCTCGGCTTCCAGCGCGTCGATGTCGGAGATCGGGTCGCGGCCCGGTTCCATGGTGGCGCAGTCGACCACGTGGACCAGCACCGCGCAGCGTTCGATGTGCCGCAGGAAGTCCAGCCCCAGCCCGCGACCCTCCGAGGCCCCCGGGATCAGCCCGGGCACGTCGGCCACGGTGTAGGTGTGCTCACCGGCCGACACCACACCGAGGTTGGGTACCAGCGTGGTGAACGGGTAGTCGGCGACCTTGGGCTTGGCCGCCGAAATGCTGGACACCAGTGACGATTTGCCGGCCGACGGGAAGCCGACCAGGCCGACGTCGGCGACGGTCTTGAGTTCGAGCACCAGGTCGCGTTCTTCGCCTTGCTCACCGAGCAACGCAAACCCGGGCGCCTTGCGCGCGCGCGAGGCCAACGCGGCGTTACCGAGCCCGCCGCGGCCGCCGGCGGCTGCTTCGAACCGGGTTCCGGCGCCCACCAGGTCGGCCAGCAGACGGCCGGCTTCATCGAGGACGACGGTGCCGTCGGGCACCTTGACTTCGAGATCGGCGCCGGCCGCGCCGTCGCGGTTGCTGCCGGCACCCTGTTTGCCCGACGGTGCCACCACGTGCGGGTGGAAATGGAAGTCGAGCAGGGTGTGCACCTGCGGGTCGACGACGAGCACGACGCTGCCGCCGCGGCCACCGTTACCACCGTCGGGGCCGCCGAGCGGCTTGAACTTCTCGCGGTGGACCGACGCGCAGCCATGTCCCCCGGAACCGGCTCGCGCGTGGATCACCACGCGGTCCACGAACCGGGGCATGGTAGGTCCTTCTGGCTAGACCTGCGGAACGATGTTGACGGTCTTGCGGCCGCGCTTGCTGCCGAACTCGACGGCGCCGGCCGACAAAGCGAACAGCGTGTCGTCGCCGCCACGACCGACGTTCACGCCGGGATGGAAGTGGGTGCCGCGCTGGCGGACGATGATCTCGCCGGCCTTGACGACCTGGCCGCCGAACCGCTTGACGCCGAGGCGCTGGGCGGCAGAGTCGCGACCGTTACGTGAGCTGGATGCGCCCTTCTTGTGTGCCATGTCGCTACTCCTGGTTACTTGATGCCGGTGACCTTGAGCACCGTCAGCTGCTGACGGTGGCCCTGGCGCTTGTGATAGCCGGTCTTGTTCTTGAACTTGTGGATGCGGATCTTGGGGCCCTTGGTGTGCTCGAGCACCTCGCCGGTGACCGAGACCTTGGCCAGGTCGTCGGCCTTGGAGGTGACGTTGGCACCCTCGACGACCAGCGCCACCGGAAGCTGCACCTGGGCGCCGGGCTCAGCGTCGAGCTTCTCGACCTTGACCACGTCACCTGCAGCAACCTTGTACTGGTTGCCGCCGGTCTTGACGATTGCGTACTTGCTCGTTTCGCCTGCCATCGCTCTTTGGGCCTTCTGTCTCGTCTTCGGGCGCGCGCTACCCGTGGGTGCGAGCGCGGGTCTGGGGTGCGGGGCTGCGGTTTCGCCGCGACCGTCCGCCACTGCGGGCCAAGGCCAGCAGACAACTGCTCAAGGTTACGTGACCAGCTGCTAGAGGGTCAAACCGCGTGTTGGGGGCTCAGCTGCGCGGCGGGCCGGCTGGTCGGGCGGCTGCGCGGCGGCGCCGCGGACGGGCTACCACCGCCACCGGCTCATCGTCCTCGTCCTCGTCGTCGTCATCTTCGTCGGAGTCATCATCTTCGTCGTCGTCATCCGAGTCGTCCTCGTCATCGGAGTCCTCGTCGTCTTCGTCGTCGTCCTCGTCATCGAGGTCGATGTCGTCGAGTTCGTCGTCATCCTCGTCGTCGTCATCGTCGAGGTCGATCCCATCCTCATCCTCGTCCGAGTCCTCGTCCGAGACATCCGGCTCATCGCCGTCATCCTCGTCCTGGTCCTCGTCCGAGGCCGAGTCGACCGCCTCGAAGTCCTCGATCACGTCGATCTGCTCAGCGTCTCGCTCGGCCGTGGTCTCCTCGGCCTCGTCGCCACCGGCGGCGTCCTCGGCGGTCTCCTCGTCGTCCTTGCCGGCCGCGGCCATCGCCTTGAACATCGGATGCTCAGCGGCGGGGTGCGGCGGCACCTTGGCCACCTGCACCTGCTCTTCGGGTTTGCTCTTGCCACGACCGCGCTTGCTGCGCCGACTGCCGCCGGACTGGCTGCGCTGCGCGGGCGGGGCGTTGTCCACCGGATCGCTGTGCAAGACGATGCCGCGGCCCTGACAGTGCGTGCAGGTGGTGGAGAACGCCTCGACCAGGCCGGTGCCCAAACGCTTGCGGGTGAGCTGCACCAGGCCCAGCGAGGTCACCTCGGAGACCTGATGCCGGGTCCGGTCACGGGCCAGCGCCTCGGTGAGCCGACGCAACACCAGATCGCGGTTGGACTCCAGCACCATGTCGATGAAGTCGATCACCACGATGCCGCCGATGTCGCGCAGCCGCAGCTGGCGCACGACCTCCTCGGCCGCCTCCAGGTTGTTCTTGGTGACAGTCTGCTCCAGGTTGCCGCCGGCACCGGTGAACTTCCCGGTGTTGACGTCGACGACGGTCATCGCCTCGGTGCGGTCGATCACCAGCGTGCCGCCCGACGGCAGCCAGACCTTGCGGTCCATGGCCTTGGTCAACTGCTCGTCGACGCGGTGCACCGCGAACACATCCGGTCCACCCTCGGCGGCCTCGTACTTGTTCAGCTTCGAAACCAGTTCCGGTGCAACCGAATCCACGTACCCGGTGATGGTCTTCCAGGATTCCTCACCGGACACGATCAGGTTGGAGAAGTCCTCGTTGAACAGGTCGCGGATCACCTTGACCAAGACGTCGGGCTCTTCGTAGAGCGCGACCGCAGCACCGGCCTTCTTCTGGTTGAGTTCGTCGGCCTTGGCTTCGATCTCAGACCAGCGCTTCTGCAACCGCTCGACGTCGCCGCGGATGTCTTCTTCCTTGACGCCCTCGGAGGCGGTCCGGATGATCACGCCCGCGTCGGCGGGTACCACCTCGCGCAGGATCTCCTTGAGCCGCTGCCGTTCGGTGTCGGGCAGCTTGCGGCTGATCCCGGTCGATGAGGCCCCCGGCACGTACACCAGGTAGCGGCCCGCGAGCGACACCTGGGTGGTCAGCCGGGCGCCCTTGTGCCCCACCGGGTCCTTGCTCACCTGGACCACGACGTAGTCGCCGGGTTTGAGCGCCTGCTCGATCTTGCGGTTGGAGCCACCGAGCCCGGCGGCCTCCCAGTTCACCTCACCGGCATACAGCACGCCGTTGCGGCCACGGCCGATGTCGACGAAGGCGGCCTCCATCGACGGCAGCACGTTCTGCACGATGCCCAGGTAGATGTTGCCGACCAGCGACGCCGACGCCGCCGAGGTGACGAAATGCTCGACCACCACGCCGTCTTCGAGCACCGCGATCTGGGTGTAACGGGCGCCCTCGTGCGGCGGTTCGGTGCGCACCTTGTCGCGGACGATCATGGTGCGCTCGACAGCCTCGCGACGGGCCAGGAACTCGGCTTCGCTCAGGATCGGCGGGCGGCGTCGACCGGCATCGCGTCCGTCGCGGCGACGCTGCCGCTTGGCTTCCAGCCGGGTGGAACCGGTGATGCCCTGGATCTCGTCGTTGTCCGACCGGTCGTTGCGGCTCGACCGTGACCGCGGCGTGCGTTCGTGCACCACGGTGTTGGGCGGGTCGTCGGGTGAGCCGGCCTCGGAATCGTCGCCGGAGCCGGACCCGGACTTGCGCCTGCGCCGACGGCGGCGACGGCGACTGCTGCCGCCCTCGCCGTTGGACGATTCGTCGTCGCCGGAATCGTCATCGGAGTCGTCGTCGGTGTCGGCGGCGCTGGTGTCGTCGGACGATTCGGACTGTTCGTCGCTGTCACCGTCGGCGCGCTCGTCGTCGCCGCCGGTCTCCCCGCCGCGGCCCCGGCCCCGACCGCGCCGGCCGCGCCGGCGCCGCCGATTGGCCGGCCGCTCGGTCTGATCGTCGGAGTCCTCGCCGTCCTCACTGTCGTCGCCGTCGTCGGCGTCGTCCTCGGAGTCGGCGGGGGCCGGTGCCGGGCGCGCAGCCACCGGCTGCGGCGCCACGAACAGCGGCAGGTAGTCGGCCTGCGGGGCGGGCTCGGGGGCAGGTTCCGGGGTCTCGAGCAGCAGCCTGGATTCGGGCTCGTCGGCCGCGCTGGTGCCGTCCAGGTCGGATGCGACCGCCGGTGCGTCGACCAGGTCGGCCGCCGTGGCCACCTCGGGAACGTCGAGGTCGGCCTCGAGTTCGGTCACCGCCTCCGGGACCTCGGGGGCCGGGGCCACGTCGGCCTCGGCGGGCTCACTGACCGGGGTCTGGGCCGCGACCTCGGCGGCGGCCAGCACGTCGCGCACCCGCACAGCGTCGACGCGGTCGACGCTGGAGTGTGCGCTGCGGTTGCGTCCGTCGAGCTCGATCAGCGCGTCGAGTACCCGGCGGCTGGTGGTTCCCAGCACCCGGGCCAGCGAATGAACCCGGAGCCGTTCCGGCAGTTCCTCCGGGGCTTCCTGGCCGCCTAGGGCCTCGGTTTGCACCTCGGCTGCGGTGTCTTTGTCAGTGTGGTCATGGATGTCTGCATCGTGTTCCACGTAGTCTCCTTGAGCCCCCGGGCGCGTCGAGTTCGACGCGGCCGCGCGAGGGCTTCCGCTATGTACCCGGTAACTCTCCCCGGGCTTATCAGGGTCTCGCCCCGAGCAACTCTGGTGGAGTCCACTCGGTGCCTGGTTGTGAATGATGGCCGTGACGGTCGGCGCCGCACCGCAGGCTAGTGGTGGTCGCGCTCGTCGAAGTCTTCATCCGGGCTTCAGCCGCCGATGTGACGGCGTACACCCTCAGTCAGTATCCCACACCCAGGACAGCCGGTTGACCAAGCTGGGGTCGATCGGTTCAGAGCGAAGGGAACCAGAGCGCGATCTCACGCTCTGCGGACTCCGGCGAGTCCGATCCGTGCACCAGGTTGAACTGGGTTTCCAGGCCGAAGTCACCGCGGATGGTGCCGGGTGCCGCCTTCTCGACCGGATCGGTGCCACCGGCGAGTTGCCGGAACGCAGCAATGGCGCGCGGACCCTCCAGGACGGCGGCAACCACCGGGCCGGACGTGATGAACTCCAGCAGCGAGCCGAAGAACGGCTTACCGTCGTGCTCGGCGTAGTGCGCCCGGGCCAGCTCTTCGCTGACCACCTTCAGCTCCAGTGCCGCGATGGTGAGGCCCTTGCGTTCGATGCGGCTGAGGATCTCCCCCACCAGCTGTCGCTGCACGCCATCGGGCTTGATCAATGCCAGGGTCCGCTCAGTCACGGCGCACAGCGTACCTGCCGGTCCGGAGCCGGCGACGACGGGTTGGGGCTAGGCCGCAGGCTCGGCGAGCACCGCCTCGACCAGTTGAAATGACAGCAATCGACTCTGCGCGCGGTCGTGCCGTCGGATGGAGAAGCCCTCGGCGCGCAGGGCGTCGACGATGCCGTCGCGCAGCACCTCGAGCGCGTGCGGTTTCTCGGTCAGTTTGATGACGAACTCGACTGCGGCGGCGCCACGCTGCGGGGTGTCCCAGTCCGCCACGATGACCCGACCGCCGGGTTTGAGCACCCGGGCCAGCTCGGTGTAGGCCAATGCCCGTTCGGTACTGGGGATTTCGTGCAGGCCGTAGCACGAAATCGCGGTGTCGAAGGTGTCGTCGGGAAAGGGCAACTCGGCGGCCGAAGCCGGCACGAACTCGATGTTGGTCAGACCGCCGGCCGCTGCCTTGCGCCGACCGAGCGCCAAGGACTCGACGGACAGGTCGATCGCGTCGATCCGGCATTCCGGTAGGCGTTGGGCCACCAACCGGGACAGGTAGCCGGTGCCGGCGCACAGTTCCAACACCCGGTGGTCGTCGGCGTCGACCAGGTCTGCGACGCGCTGGTGCGGATGCCCGGCGATCTTCGGGTTGTACCACTCCAGGACGGGAGCGCCGATGGCGAACTTGAGCCGATTGGGCAGCACGGTTCGAAGCGTACTGACGACGGCGGGGCAAGTGGGTTCTACGTTCCGGCAGGCCCATTCGCTCTGCCGTCTCCTTCCCGCGTTTCGGGCCCGCAGAGCGGGACGGAGATGGTAGAGCGGCGGTTGGCGGAACTAGAATCCTGAAGTGTTCTGCGAGCCGCGGTACGCGATGAACGGCGACTTGCGCGTCGCCTATCGGACGTCGCTCGCGGGCGCCCGCGACATCGTGCTGGTGCCGGGGTGGTTCAGCAACAGTGAGGACCTTCCCACCCAACCGCCAGTTCAGGCGTGGCTGCAGGCCATGACATCACTGGGCCGGGTCATTCTCTTGGATCAGCCAGGTACCGGGGCGTCCGACCCGATCGGCTCGGGCGCGCTGCCCACGCTGGAGTTGTGGGCTGACAGCATCACCGCGGTGCTCGACGATCTCGGAAGTCGCGAAGCGGTCCTCTACGCGGGTATCGGTGCGCTGCCGACGAGTGCACTGTTCGCGGCCACCCATCCTTCCCGCACCGTCGCACTGCTGGTGCTGGAGGGCTACGCCAGTCCAGTGGCCGCGCGCGCCGACGGACCCACACCCGAACAGGTCGCAGCAGGCCTCTCCACCCTCTGGGGTACCGGCGAACACATGCACGCGATGAACCCGGACATGCCGTGGAACGAGGAAATTCGGGCCGCGACGGCACGCTGGGAACGGGGTGCGGCCAGCCCCGGCACCGTTGCAGCCATGGTGCCGTTGCTTGCCGAGATGGACGTTCGCGCACTGCTTCCCACGGTCCGGGTACCAACGCTGGTCCTGCATCACCGCGACGACCCGGTCATCCCGCCCGCGTGGGGCAAGGACGTCGCCGATCGCGTGCCGGACGCGAAGTTCATCGAGCTCCCCGGGCACAACGTCAACCACTGCTACGAACCGGACTGGCGGGCGTCGCACCATGAGGTCGTCAAGTTCCTCACCGGCGAGCAGACCGTTGTCATCGACGATCGGGTGCTGGCCACGGTGCTGTTCACCGACATCGTCGATTCGACCCGCCGGGCCGCGCAGCTGGGTGATCGGAATTGGCACACCCTGCTCGACGCGCACGACGCCGTCGTACGTTCCCAGCTCGAACGCTTCCGCGGGCACGAGGTGAACAGCACGGGCGACGGTTTCCTGGCGATGTTCGACGGTCCGCAGCGAGCGATCCGCTGCGCCATGGCGATTCGGGATCCAGTGCAGGCGATCGGCATCGAGGTGCGCGCCGGCCTGCACACCGGCGAGTGCGAGGTACGCGGTCACGACATCGGCGGGATCGGGGTACACATCGGCGCGCGGGTGGCCGCGCTGGCGGGGCCGAACGAGGTGCTGGTGTCGAGCACGCTGCGCGATCTGGTGATTGGGTCAGGGCTGGAATTCGACGACCGTGGCAGCCATGAGCTCAAGGGTGTGCCGGGCGAATGGCGGCTCTTCGCAACCATCGCCGGCTAGCCCGATGCCCATTCGCTCTGCCGTCTCCTTCCCGCGTTTCGGGCCCGCAGAGCGGGACGGAGATGGTAGAGCGGCGGTTGGCGGGCTACTCCGGTGGCGGCTCGGCGATCCGCTGGCTGGGCAGTAGTCCCCGGCGTTGCCGGCGCAGCACCTCGGCGCGCAGGTAGGCGATCAGCAGCCACACCACCAAGAACAGGATCCCGACGAAGCCCACCCCGGGATAGATCAGCCAACCGGCGATCAACAGCACCTGCACGCCGATGTTGGCCCACAGCGCCCAGGACCGGCCCTGCACCCCGGCCATCAGCACCAACAGCACCGCGAATCCGATCAGGTAGGCCGTCGACCATCCGGTCAGCCCGCCGCCGACGGCACCGACCACCGGCAGCGCCAGCAGCACCACGATGGCCTCCAGGATCAGGGTGCCGGCCATCACGCCGCGGAAGCTGCGCCACGGGTCCGACGGCGCCGGCTGATCCTGCGGCTCGGACCGACCTGCTGCGTCGGGCTGCTCGCTCATTCCGGATCCCTCCCGAACAGGGTGCGCGCGGCACCGGCGGTCACCACCGAACCGGTGATGACGATCCCGGTCCCGGACATCCCGGCATCCGCGCCGGCTTCTTCGGTCAGGGCGATGGCCATCTCGATGGCGTCGGCCAGCGTCGCGGCGATCACCACCCGGTCCTGGCCGAAGCGGTCCTCGGCGCGCATGGCAAGCTCGGCCACCGGCAGCGCGCGTGGTGAACCGTTCTGCGTGACGATCAGCTGATCGAAGGCCGGCTCCAGCGCTTCCAGGATGCCGTGGACGTCCTTGTCGGCCAGTACCGCGAGCACGCCGACCACGAAGCTGAAGTCGAACTCGTCGGCCAGCGCCGCCGCCAGCGCGGTGGCACCGGCCGGGTTGTGCGCAGCGTCGATGAAAACCGTTGGGGCATTGCGCATTCGCTCCAACCGCCCGGGGCTGCGGACCGCCGCGAAACCGGCCCGCACGGTGTCGACGTCGAGTTGCCGGTCGGCCCCGGCGCCGAAGAACGCCTCCACCGCGGCCAGCGCGACGACCGCGTTGTGCGCCTGATGCTCACCATGCAGCGGCAAAAAGATGTCCGAGTACACCCCGCCGAGTCCCTGCAGTTCCAGCAGTTGCCCGCCGATCGCGACCTGCCGGTTCAGCACCGCGAACTCCGAGCCCTCCCGGGCCACCGCCGCGTCGCTGGAGACCGCCTGTTCCAGAATCACTTTCATGGCCTCGGGAGGCTGCTCGGCGATCACCGCAACGGTGTCGACCGGCACCAGGTCCTGCGCCGCCCGCTTGATGATGCCGGCCTTCTCGGCAGCGATCGAGGCGACATCGGGACCCAGGAACTCGGCGTGGTCGATCCCGATCGGGGTGATCACCGCGACCGGGGCGTCGATCACGTTGGTGGCGTCCCAACTCCCGCCCAAGCCCACTTCGATGATCCCGACGTCGATCGGCGCGTCGGCGAACGCCGCGAACGCCATCGCGGTGACCACCTCGAACTTGCTCATGGCCGGCCCGCCGGCAGCCTCCGACTGGGCGTCGACCAGCTGCACGAACGGTTCGATCTCGCGGTAGGTCTCGACGTAGGTCGCCGGGCTGATCGGTTGACCGTCGATCGAGATGCGTTCCACCGCCGACTGCAGGTGCGGGCTGGTGGTGCGGCCGGTGCGCCGACTGAACGCAGTCAGCAGGGCGTCGATGATCCGGGCCACCGACGTCTTGCCGTTGGTGCCGGCGATGTGGATGCACGGATAGCTCGCCTGCGGCGAACCCAGCATCTCCAGGAGCGCCGAGATCCGCGCGGTGGACGGCTCGATCTTGGTTTCCGGCCAGCGCTGGTCCAGCAGGTGTTCGACCTGCAGCAGTGCGGCGATCTCGTCCGGGGCCGGTTCGGTCATGTCAGCGCGGCCAGTCGCGCGCTGATCCGCTCCACCTCTTCACCGGCCAACTGCCGGCGGGACCGGATCTTGGCGACCACTTGCTCGGGTGCCTTGGCCAGAAACGCCTCGTTCTCCAGCTTGGCGGTGGTACCGGCCAATTCCTTTTGGGCAGCGGCCAAATCCTTCTCCAGGCGGCGCCGCTCGGCGGCCACGTCGACGGTGCCCGAGGTGTCCAGTTCGACCCCGACGGTGCCGCCGGCCAGCCGGACCTCGATCGAGGCGGTCGGGGTGAAGTCGGCGTCGGCGTCGGTCAGCCAGGCCAGCGCAGTGACGGCCGGCACCTGCGAATCCAGGTCGGCCTGCGCGATGCCGGACAGCCGGGCCGGCACCTTCTGCCGGTCGGCCAAACCCTGATCGCTGCGGAACCTGCGGACCTCGGTCACCAGCTTCTGCATGTCCGCGATGCGTTGGGTGGCAACCGGATCCAGCTCAAAGCCAGACGGCTGCGGCCAGTCGGCGACAACCAACGACTCGGCGCCGGGCTGACCGTCGGTCAGCGCCTGCCACAGGGTTTCGGTGACGAACGGCATCACCGGGTGCAGCAGCTTGAGCAAGGTGTCCAGCACCGCGGCCAGCACCGCGGTGGTGCCCTGGGCGCCGGCGTTCAGTTGCACCTTGGCCAACTCGACGTACCAGTCGCAGAACTCGTCCCAGGCGAAGTGGTAGAGCGCCTCGCAGGCCCGGGAGAACTCGTAGTTCTCGAACGCCGAATCCGCTTCGGCGCGCACCTGTTCGAGCCGGCCCAGGATCCAGCGGTCGGCGTCGGTGAGCTCGGCCGGCAACGGGGCCAGTGCGGCGCCGTTCATCAGCGCGAACCGGGTGGCGTTGAAGATCTTGGTGGCGAAGTTGCGCGACGCGCGGGCGTGGTCCTCGCCGATGGACAGGTCCCCGCCCGGGCTGGCGCCGCGGGCCAGGGTGAAGCGCAGCGCGTCGGCGCCGAACGCCTCGACCCAATCCAGCGGGTCGATCCCGTTGCCCTTGGACTTGCTCATCTTGCGACCGAACTCGTCGCGAATCAGGCCGTGCAGGAACACATTCTGGAACGGCACCTGCGCGCCCCGGGTCCCACCGAGGGTGATGGTGTCGTCGCCACCGACATAGGTGCCGAACATCATCATCCGCGCCACCCAGAAGAACAGGATGTCGTAGCCGGTGACCAGAACCGAGGTCGGGTAGAACTTCTCCAGCTCCGGCGTGCGGTCGGGCCAGCCCATGGTGGAGAACGGCCACAGCGCCGAGGAGAACCAGGTGTCCAGCACGTCCGGGTCCTGTTCCCAGCCGTCCGGCGGGGTTTCGTCCGGCCCCACGCACACCTGCTCGCCGTTGGGTCCGTGCCAGATCGGGATGCGGTGTCCCCACCACAGCTGGCGCGAGATGCACCAGTCGTGCATGTCGTCGACCCAACCGAACCAGCGTGGTTCCAGGCTTTTGGGGTGAATCACGGTGTCGCCGTTGCGCACTGCGTCGCCGGCCGCGCGAGCCATCGTCTCGACCTTGACCCACCACTGCAGCGAGAGCCGCGGTTCGATCGGTTCGCCACTGCGCTCGGAGTGCCCGACGCTGTGCAGGTACGGCCGCTTCTCTTCGACGATGCGGCCTTCGGCGGCCAACGCCTCGCGCACCGCGACGCGGGCCTCGAAGCGGTCCATGCCGTCGAATTGGGTTCCGGTGTCGGCGATCCGGCCCTGCTCGTCCATCATGGTCGGCATCGGCAGCGAATGCCGCAGCCCGATCTCGAAGTCGTTGGGGTCGTGCGCCGGGGTGACCTTGACTGCGCCGGTCCCGAATTCGGGGTCGACGTGTTCGTCGGCGACGATCACGATCTCGCGGTCCAGGAACGGGTGTGGCAGGGTCTTGCCGACCAGGTCCCGGTACCGCTCGTCGTCGGGATGCACCGCGATCGCGGTGTCACCGAGCATGGTTTCCATCCGGGTGGTCGCCACCACGATGTGCGGCTGTGCGTCGTCCAGCGAGCCGTACCGGAACGACACCAGCTCACCTTCGACGTCGAGGTAGGAGACCTCGAGGTCGCTGATCGCGGTCTGCAGCACCGGTGACCAGTTCACCAGCCGCTCGGCCTGGTAGATCAGCCCGTCGTCGTAGAGCCGCTTGAAGATGGTGCGCACCGCGCGGGACAGACCTTCGTCCATGGTGAAGCGGTCCCGGCTCCAGTCCACGCCGTCACCGATCCGGCGCATCTGGGCGCCGATGGTGCCGCCGGACTCGCGCTTCCAGTCCCACACCTTGTCCACGAACAGTTCGCGGCCGAAGTCTTCCTTGGTCTTGCCGTCGGCGGCGAGCTGCTTCTCGACCACCGACTGGGTGGCGATGCCGGCGTGGTCCATGCCGGGCAGCCACAGCACCTCGAAGCCCTGCATGCGCTTGCGCCGGGTCAGCGCGTCCATCAGGGTGTGGTCCAACGCATGCCCCATGTGCAGGCTGCCGGTGACGTTCGGCGGCGGCAGCACGATCGAGTACGGCGGCTTGCCGCTGGTCGGGTCGGCGGTGAAATAGCCGGCGTCGACCCAGCGCTGGTACAGCGTGGTTTCTACCTCACCGGGATCCCACGACTTGGGCAGGCTGGCAGCCCGCGGGTCGACGGCATCGGGGTGGGTACTGGCGGTCACCAGGCCAATTCTAGGAAGCCCGGTCCTCCGACGCGCAGGCCCCCGAACTCACGACCGGAGTTCGGGGGCCTGGACGCACGTTTGCCGGCGAATTACTTCTTTCCGCCGAGCAGTCCACCGAGGATGTCGCCGATCGGGTTGTTACCCCCACCGCCGCCGAGCACGCTGCCCAGGATGCTGCCCAGCGGGTTGTTGCCGCCGCCGCTGGCACCTCCGAGGATGCTGCCCAGCACATCGCCGAGCACGTTGCCGCCGCCGGACTGAGCCGCCGGCTCGGCCTGCGCGGCCTGGCCGCCACCGAACTGCTTACCGATGTAAGCGAGCACGATGGGCGCCAGGATCGGCAGCAGCTTCTTGATCAGATCGCCGCCGGCACCGCCCGCGCCGCCACCGGCCAGCGCCGAGGCCACCTGGTCGCTGTTGTTGCCGCCGAAGATGTTGGCCACGATCTTGTCGCCGTCGTCCGCGTCCACGTCATCGACGGCCACGCCGCCGTCGAGCAGACCGGCGTGCTTTTCGGCCGAGCTCGCGATCTTGCTTGCGACACCCTCGTCGTTCTGCGCATTGACTTGCAGACCACCGACCAGGGCAGGGACCAGCTGCTGGATCGCGGTGTTGACTTCGCCCTCCGGGGCGCCGAGCTTGTTCGCGATGTCCTGCACCGGGATCTGCGCGAACAGATCGTCGAGACCCGCCATATTGCACCTACTTTGCTGTTATTGATTGACCGTCGAGTCAAAACCCTACCCAACCGACACCGGCCGGCGAATTGATTCCTCGAGCCTGATCAATTCAGCCTTTCGGTCTCCAACCGGACCCCGGCGGCGGGCAATCTGCGCAGCAAGACGTCACCCATCGCGGCGGCCGGCGTCAGCACACCGCGCAGCTCGGAGAGTTCGTCGCGGTCGAACGCCAACGCCAGCGCGCACTGCCCGAGCAGCACCGCGGTGGCCTTGTACCCCGGGTCGCCCTGCTGGCCGATGATGGCCCGGTAGCGGCTGCCGTCGACGGTGTTGGTGTAGGTCTCGGCGAGGTAGCGTCCGGTCTCTCGGACGCGTTCGCTGGGGCCCTCGCCCGG
This sequence comes from Mycobacterium sp. NGS45, assembly GCF_059812645.1. Taxonomy (NCBI): domain Bacteria; kingdom Bacillati; phylum Actinomycetota; class Actinomycetes; order Mycobacteriales; family Mycobacteriaceae; genus Mycobacterium; species Mycobacterium sp. NGS45. The sequence continues at coordinate 70,509 of NZ_JCALDB010000011.1, forward strand.
GTTGGGCAGCACCCGATCCAGCAGGGCGCGCGGCACCAGCGGCAGCAGCCGCCCGCCCAAACCGAGCATGCCGGCGTTGATCGCGGTCAGAGCGACCGCCGCCAGCGGCGCGGCCAGCGAGCGGCCCACGCTCATCTGCTCGCTGTAGCGGAAGCGCCAGCCGTAGGCGTGTTCCAGCAGCGAGTTGCTGCGGCGCACGATGCGGCTGTTCGGCATCGCCATCGCGAACGCGCCGGTCCAGTACCCGCGCAGTTCCCGGGCGATCGAACCGCCGCGCCGCAACCGCACATCCGACTGCGCACCGAGGTCCGGTTCGGCCGGCCGGTCCGAGCTCAAGGTGTACGGATCAGCAAGGGCGGCACGCAGTTTCGCATCCTTGGCGGTGGCATTGATCACCTCGACCATGGACGCCGCGGTGCCGCCCGACACGCCGCCGACGAGCTCGCGCACAACGAAGTCGGTCTCCTCCAATTCACCGGCGCCGTCCTCGAGTGCGCGCCGGTACAGCGCAAAGACCGAGATGTCGGACGGCACCGAGTCGAAGCCGCAGGAATGCACGATCCGCGCCCCGGTGTCGGCGGCCTGCTTGTGGTAGCCGTCGATGCTGTCCCGGATGAAGTTGGTCTCGCCGGTCAGGTCGGCGTAATCGGTACCGGCCGCCGCGCACGCGGCCACCAGTGGCATGCCGTACTTGGCGTAGGGCCCGACGGTGGTGACCACGACGCGGGTGCGGGCAGCCATGTCGGCCAGTGTCGAAGGCGCGTCGGCGTCCGCGACCAGCACCGGCCAGTCGGCCGCCGCCGCACCCAGGCCGTCGCGCACCGCCGTCACCCGCTCAGCGGACCGACCGGCCAGTGCAATTCGGGCGTCCGGCGCCGCGCCGGCCAAATACGCGGCGGTGAGCCGGCCCACGAAGCCGGTGGCTCCGTAGAGCACCAGGTCGAATTCGCGCTGCGTCGAAGCCATGCTCACCGACCATACTCACCTGTCGGTGGGCACGGCAGCGGGCTACCGAACCCGGCGCTGCCGTAGCTTTTCAGACGTGAGTGAGCAGGTCGCCGAGTTCGTCGTCATCGGGGCCGGTATCGCCGGTCTGGCCACCGCGGCGGCGCTGCAGCGCCGGGGTCGGTCGGTACAGGTGGTCGAGGAACGCACCGACACCTCGTCCGGCGCCGGGATCAGCATCTGGCCCAATGCGCTGGCTGCGCTCGACGTCATCGGCCTCGGCGACGAGGTCCGCGCCGCCGGTGGCCGGATCACCGCCGGTGCGATGCGCTGGCGCAGCGGCCGGTGGTTGCGCCGGCCCGCCCCGGAGCGGATCGTGCGTGCGCTCGGTGAGCCGTTGGTGGTGGTGCAGCGCGCGGCCCTGCGCGACATCCTGGCCGGCGCGCTGGAACCGGGCAGCATCACGGCCGGCCGCGCAGTCACCGGTGTGGTCGACGACGGCAACGCGGTGCGGGTGGCCTGCTCGGACGGTTCGCAGATGCGCGCGGCCGCGGTGATCGGCGCCGACGGCGTCGGATCGCTGCTGGCCCGGCAACTCAACGGGCCGCTGCGCAGCCGCTACGTGGGCTACACGGCCTGGCGCGGGGTGGCCGAAAGCATGCTGGACCCGCAGTTGGCCGGAGAGACGCTGGGCCCCGGCGTGGAGGTCGGGCACGTGCCGATGGGCCCGGACCGCACCTATTGGTTCGCCACCGAGCGCACCGCACCGGGCCGCCGGGAACCCGGCGGCGAGCTGGCGCATCTGCGCACGCTGCTGGCCGGCTGGGCCGAACCGATCCCCGAGCTGCTGGAGCACACCGCAGAAACCGATGTGTTGCGCAACGACCTGTATGACCGGCAGCGGGCCCGGCGCTGGGCGGCCGGACGGACCGTCCTGGTCGGCGACGCCGCGCACGCCATGCGCCCGCACCTGGGCCAGGGTGGCTGCCAGGGCATCGAGGACGCGGCGATCCTGGCTCATCTGGTGGCGCGGGAAGCGGATCTGGTCACCGCCTTCGCGGTGTACGAGCGGTTCCGGCAGCCCCGGGTCAATGCGTTGGTGCGCACGTCGCGGCTGATCGGCGAGGCGGTCAACCTGCGGCCCGCTGCGCTGTCCGGCCTGCTCGGGCACGCCAGCGCGGTGGTTCCGGAGTCGGTGCTGATCCGGCAGATGGCCGCCGTCGCCGCCGGTTCGGCATTCCAGCTCCCGTAGCCGAGCGCCTGCGGTACTCCCGGGCCCGAGCGCTGCCCGAAAAAGCCCGATGGCGCCGGGCTGCGAAGCCCGGCGCCATCGAAGGCTGCAGAGAAAGGCTGGGTTAGCCGCGGCCACCGCAGGACGGCCACGCACCGATGCCCTGGCTGCGCAGGGTGTTCTCGGCGACGCGGATCTGCTCGGCCTTGCTGGCAGTGTGCGGTGAGCCGGTGCCGCCGTTGGCGCGCCAGGTGCTCATCGAGAACTGCAGACCACCGTAGTAACCGTTGCCGGTGTTGATGGCCCAGTTGCCGCCGGACTCGCAGGCCGCGATGGCATCCCAGTTCACGCTGTCCGCGTTGGCGGTGGCGGTGGACAGGGCCAGCGGAGCCGCCATGAGCGCTCCACCGATCGCAGCCATGGCAAGCTTGTTCCGGAGGTTCTTCAACGTTCGTTCCTTTCACAGCGCGCGCGCCAAGGACCCGTCCACCCGGGGGCGGACGCGTCAAACCTGTGGTCAGGCAATGAAGTTGCTTGAGGCGTGCCATCTCGGTCAGGCACGACAGCAGGAGGCGCACCCGATGGCGCCCCGCGGGCCGGATTCGGCCCAGCGGCTGGCGGGCCACGCCTAGCGGCCCCGACAGTTCCCACTCACACGCAAGGGGGGTACTTGTTGTTCAGTTGTCTCCCCGTGCATGGGGTCGAAAAAGACGCTACAAAGCCATCGAGGTTTAGTCACATCGCCGAAACGGCTATCTCGATTCGATAACGGAACGATCACGACCGAAACCGTGCCGGGTCTGTGCAGGTCATCGCAGGCTTTGCCGAATGGGGCCACAGCCAGCGCCGATGCGCCCCTGGTGACCGAGATCACCAGCTTTTTGTGACCCAGGACACGACTCGGGCAGTCCCCGCTTTCGGTAGCCGAAAGCCCGCGATCGAAATAACTGTTACAGGAGTGACAAGTGCGGAATGAGGGAATGCGTCCACTGGTGATCATTCAGCCACGGACGAATTCTGCACGGTCGTCGCACTGGCCCCACCATTGGTTTGGGACAGCCGGGAATTGAATTAATCGGACCCGCCGACTTTGCGATCTCGGCGATGCTGCTGGGATGGCGCCGCGTGCGCAGCTCGACGGGCCTCAAGGCTGTAGTGCGAGCTGCGCGCGGACGCACCCGGGAGTCCAGGTGAATAGCGTTGTGGCTCAGACCAATTGGGCGGGGGTGTTGACGTTGGTCAGGGCCGGACTCGGGGCCAGCACGATGCGTTGGGTGTCCACCGAACCGGTCAGCTCCCGCATGCTGCGCGCACCGCCGGCCACCAATTCGTCGATCTGGTCGGCCAACTCGGTCCGGTACACGCCGGCCAGATAGTGGTCGCGGCCGTCCCAGGGCAACACCGCAGCGGGACCCTCACAGGCGGCCAGCTCATCGATGAGTTCGGCGGTCAGCAGCGGCATGTCGACCGCACACACGAACGCCCGCTCCCGTCCGGCCGCGGCGGCGGCACGCAGTCCGCGTCCGGTGGCCACCAAAGGTCCCAGACCGCGGATCTCGTCGCGCAGCACCGTGGCCGCCAACTCGGGAAGTGGTTGTCCGGGCGCGGCAACAACGAAGATCGGTTCGCAGCGCCGGGCCAGCGCAGCCACGACGTGCTCGACCATGGTCTTGGTGCCGTCGGGTCCGGTGTAGGGCACCGTGGCCTTGTCTCGGCCCATCCGGCGTGATGCCCCACCCGCGAGCACCACCCCGGCCAAGGCTGCAGACATGGCGTGCTAGTCGACGGTCCAGGTGTCGCGACCACGCAGCAGCGACTGCAGCGCAGCCGTGTCATGCGGAGTGGTCTCACGCGCCTGGGCCACCTGCGCCCGCGCCTGATCGTTGTAGGTCGGCCGCTGCACCGAGCGGAAGATGCCCATCACGGTGTGTTCCAGGTTCTGGTCGGACAACCGCGACAGCGCGAACGAGTACGCCGGATCATTCAGCGTTGCGTCGTGCACCACGATGTCCTCGGCCGCCACGTCGGCGGTCTTGGCCACGTCGAGTCCGAAACCTGAACGCACGACGCAGTATTCGCCGTCGGCGCCAAAGGTGATCGGCTCACCCTGGGAGACCTTGATGACGCGTTCCTCGGCGCCGTCCTTGCGCAGCAGGTCGAAGGAACCGTCGTTGAAGATCGGGCAGTCCTGCAGGATCTCGACGATCGCTGCGCCGCGGTGCTCGGCAGCGCCGCGCAGCACCTCGGTCAGGCCGGCCCGGTCGGAGTCCAGCGCACGGCCGACGAAGGTCGCCTCGGCACCCAAGGCCAGCGACACCGGGTTGAACGGGGTGTCGATCGACCCCATCGGGGTGGATTTGGTCACCTTGCCGACCTCCGAGGTCGGCGAGTACTGCCCCTTGGTCAGGCCGTAGATCCGGTTGTTGAACAGCAGGATCGTGATGTTCATGTTGCGCCGCAACGCGTGGATCAGGTGGTTGCCGCCGATCGACAGCGCGTCACCGTCACCGGTGACCACCCAGATCGACAGGTCGTCGCGGGCCAGCGAGAGCCCGGTGGCAATGGTCGGGGCGCGGCCGTGGATCGAGTGGAACCCGTAGGTCTCCAAGTAGTACGGGAACCGGCTCGAGCAGCCGATGCCGCTGACAAACACCATGTTCTCGCGGCGCAGGCCCAACTCCGGCAGGAAGTTGCGGATGGTGTTCAGGATGACGTAATCACCGCAGCCCGGGCACCAACGGACCTCCTGGTCGCTGGTGAAGTCCTTGCCCTTCTGCGGCGTGTCGGTGGTCGGCACGCCGTGGGTCTTGGACTGGCCGGGGGTCAACCCCAGCTCGACACCGGTGATGCTGTTCATCAGGTCTGTCATGCCCCTGCTCCTACACCGCTTTCCACGGTGGCTGCCGACAGTCTGGCAACCATCGTCTTGTCTTGCTCGATTTCAGTGAGGGTCCCGCCCAGCGCAGCCCGGATGACCCGGCCGATCTCGTCGGCGAGGAACGCAAGTCCTTGCACCTTGGTCACGGACTGGATGTCGACCAGGTACTTGCCGCGCAGCAGCAGCGCCAGCTGACCAAGGTTCATCTCCGGCACCACGACCTGCTTGTAGCTGCGCAACACGTCACCCAGGTTGGCCGGGAACGGGTTGAGGTGCCGCAGGTGGGCGTGCGCCACCTTGATGCCCTTGCGCCGGGCCTGCCGGCACGCCTCGCCGATCGGACCATACGAGCTGCCCCAACCGAGCAGCAGCAGTTCGGCGTCACCGTCGGGGTCGTCGACCTCGATGTCCGGCACCTCGATGCCGTCGATCTTGAGCTGACGCAGCCGCACCATCAGGTCGTGGTTGGCCGGGTCATAGGAGATGTTGCCGGAGCCGTTGGCCGACTCCAGGCCACCGATCCGGTGCTCCAGACCCGGGGTGCCCGGTACCGCGAACTGCCGAGCCAGGGTGTCGGCGTCGCGCGCGTAGGGCTGGAACGGCTCACCGGCGCGGGCGAAGGTGTGCTCGATGGCCGGGTAGCTGCTGATGTCCGGAATCCGCCACGGCTCAGAGCCGTTGGCGATCGCGCCGTCCGACAGCAGGATCACCGGGGTGTGGTACTTGACCGCGATACGCGCGGCCTCCACGGCGACGTCGAAGCAGTCCGAGGGCGAACGCGGCGCGAGAATCGCGACCGGGGACTCACCGTTGCGGCCGAACATGGCCTGCAGCAGGTCGGCCTGCTCGGTCTTGGTGGGCAGGCCGGTGGACGGACCACCGCGCTGCACGTCGACGATCACCAGCGGCAGCTCGGTCATCACGGCCAGGCCGATGGCCTCGGACTTCAGCGAGATGCCCGGACCCGAGGTGGTGGTGACACCCAGCGCGCCGCCATAGGAGGCACCGATGGCCGAGCCGATCCCGGCGATCTCGTCCTCGGCCTGGAAGGTCAGCACGTTGAAGTTCTTGTGCTTGGACAGCTCGTGCAGGATGTCGCTGGCCGGGGTGATCGGGTAGCTGCCCAGCATCACCTGCAGGTTGGCCAGGTGGCCGGCCGCGACCAGACCGTAGGCCAGCGCGGTGTTACCCGAAATCTGGCGGTACTCACCGGATTTCAGCTTCGCCGGGGACACCTCGTAGGTGGTGCCGAAGGCCTCGGTGGTCTCGCCGTAGTTCCAGCCGGCCTTGAGCGCCAGCACGTTGGCTTCGGCGATTTCGGGCTTGCGGGCGAACTTCTCCCGGATGAAGTTCTCCGAGGTCTCGATCGGCCGGCCGTACATCCAGGACAGCAGACCGAGCGCGAACATGTTCTTGGCGCGCTGGCCGTCCTTCTTGGTGGCGCCGATCTCTTCCACGGCGCCCAGCGTCAGGGTGGTCATGGCCACCGGCTGCACGACGTATTCGGACAGACTGTCGTCCTCGAGCGGGTTGGCCTCGTAGCCCACCTTCGCCAGGTTGCGCTTGGTGAATTCGTCGGAGTTGGCGATCACCAGACCGCCGCGGGGCAGGTCGTTGATGTTGGCCTTGAGCGCGGCCGGATTCATCGCCACCAGGACGTCCGGGCGGTCGCCCGCGGTGAGGATGTCGTAGTCGGCAATCTGGATCTGGAACGACGAAACGCCGGGCAGGGTGCCCTGTGGGGCGCGGATCTCAGCCGGGTAGTTGGGCTGGGTGGCCAGGTCGTTACCGAACAGCGCGGCTTCGGAGGTGAATCGGTCACCCGTCAGCTGCATGCCGTCGCCGGAGTCACCGGCGAACCGGATGACGACCTTTTCCAGTTTTTCCCGCGGAGGTGCTCCGTTCACGCTAGAGGCCACATCCCCGCCTTTCGTCTTGTTGCCTGTCCTGACACACAAGCGTGCTGGGGCCTTCTCCACGAGTCGATACCGGCGCGCGGATACGACTCACAGTGAGGGCCCACCGAGTTTGGTGTCACTGCTAGTACCGATTATTGCACTTCTCTTAGGTCCCGCTTCACCCCGGCACCGCCCGACACGCCGCGCGCCGTGCAGCGACGCTGCAGTTCAGAGCCGCGCCGCCCGATCGGTCGTGACGAATCTGTGGTTTTCGTCACTTTGGCCGGGAGGCAAATTCTAAGAAACCCGAACAACGCGCGAGCGAATTAGCCAGCACCCTGCTGAGCAGTCGCTCAGCATTACAGTACCAGGTTGGCCTGTTACGCGGAAGCGAAGCGCTCCGAGCCTCGGCCGGGCGCCGTTGGGGCGGCTGCAGGCCGGCGGGTTGCGACCGGGGGAACTGGACTACACCCGTCGTCGTGCAGGTCGTGGCGCTGCGCGCGCGACCCGGCCCGGCCATCGAGGCGCGCCCCAGCTACCGGGCGGCGAGCGAGCTCGACGACCGTGCGCTGACACCCGCCGCGCCGTCGGTATCCCCGCTGCGCTGGACCGCGCACGTTGCCAACGCGGCGCCGGCGGGGCCTGACCGCGGCGCCGGACGCACACCGGCACGAACCCCGACGACGTCGTTTCAGCAAATTTGCAGGGTCGTCAGCCAGCCCCGCTCGCGTCGTTGAAATGGTGACGGAGATCATACTGACTGGTCGTTGTGATTTGCACTTCGCGCCCGGCGTCGGCCACCTGCCGTCGCGGCGTACTGGCTGGTAGGGACGGGCGACATCGGGCCCGCCCGGCGGCCGGCGACGCCGGACCCGGCGTGGATCCGAAATTCTGTTATATGGTCTAATCTGTCCGTTAATTGGGCTAATCTGCGGCGTATGCGACGAGTGGGGCCTTCGGTCCCCCGCGCACTGCCCGCGCACGACGACACCGACGGTGCGGAGTAATAGATGCTGAAACTCGTGCGACGGACGTGGCTTCCACTCGTCATCGTCGCAGTCCTGGTGATCGCTGGGCTGACGGTCTCCCGGATCCGGACTTTCTTCGGTGCCGACCCCAATGAGTTCGGCACCAGCGCGGCCATCGAGGACACCGAACCGTTCAACCCCAAGGTCGTCACCTATGAGGTGTGGGGCGACGGCAGCTACGCCGATATCAACTACCTCGACCTCGACGCCCAACCGCAGCGCGTCGACGGCGCGGCCCTGCCCTGGACCCTGACCCTGGAGACCACCGACCCCTCGGTGTTCCCCAACGTCGTCGCCCAGGGTGACTCCACCAACCTGACCTGCCGCATCACCGTCGACGACGAGGTCAAAGACGAACGGACCAACTCCGGGGTGAGCGCCCAGACCTTCTGCTTGGTGAAGTCCGCATGAGCGCGCCTCTGGCGGATTCGCCGACCGAGGAGATCCCGACCCATCAGGTTCATCGCAGCGCGATCGCCAAGTGGATCCGCCGTCTCGCCATCCCGATCATCGTGGCCTGGGTCGCGATCATCGCTGCGCTGAACGTGGCGGCACCTCAGCTCGAAGAGGTCGGTGCCCTGCGGTCGGTGTCCCTGGCCCCCACCGACGCCCCGTCGGTGATCGCGATGCAGCGCGTGGGCGAGGTGTTCGAGGAGTTCAAGTCGAACAGCTCGGTGATGATCGTGCTGGAGACCCCGCAGCGCAAGCTCGGCGACCAGGACCACGAGTTCTACGACAAGATGCTGGCCGCGATCCGGGCCGACAAAGACCACGTCGAGCACGCTCAGGACTTCTGGGGCGATCCGCTGACCGCATCCGGTGCCCAAAGCCCGGACGGCAAGGCCGCCTACGTGCAGGTCTACACCGCCGGCAACCAGGGCGAGGCGCTGGCCAACCAGTCCGTGGAAGCCGTCCAGCAGATCGTCACCGACCTGAAGGCCGAGCAGCCCGAGGGTCTGGACGTCTATGTGACCGGACCGGCGGCGCTGTCGGCCGATCAGCACATCGCCGGTGACCGCTCCATGCGGGTGATCGAGGCGCTGACCTTCACGGTGATCATCGTGATGCTGCTGCTGATCTACCGCTCGATCATCACCACCATCTTGACTCTGGTGCTGGTCGTGCTGTCGCTGTCCGCGGCACGCGGCGGTGTCTCGGTGCTCGGCTACTACGAGATCATCGGGCTTTCCACGTTCGCCACCAACCTGCTGGTCACCTTGGCGATCGCGACCTGCACCGACTACGCGATCTTCTTGATCGGCCGGTATCAGGAGGCCCGGTCCAGAGGAATGGACCGGGAAACCGCCTACTACGACATGTTCCACGGCACCGCGCACGTCATCCTGGGTTCGGGTTTGACGATCGCGGGCGCCACGCTGTGCCTGCACTTCACCCGGTTGCCGTACTTCCAATCGATGGGCGTCCCGCTGTCGATCGGCATGGTGATCGTCGTCTTCGCGGCGCTGACGCTGGGCTCGGCGATCATCTCGGTGGCGTCCCGGTTCGGCAAGGTGCTCGAACCCAAACGCGCGACCCGGGTGCGTGGCTGGCGCAAGATCGGTGCCGCGGTGGTGCGTTGGCCCGGCCCGATCCTGGTGGCCACCATCGCGTTGTCCTTGGTGGGTCTGCTGACCCTGCCCGGCTACGAGACCAACTACAACGACCGCAACTACCTGCCGGCCGATCTGCCGGCCAACGAGGGCTACGCCGCGGCCGACCGGCACTTCTCCCAGGCCCGGATGAACCCGGAACTGCTGATGATCGAGAGCGACCACGATCTGCGCAATCCGGCCGACTTCCTGGTGATCGACAAGATTGCCAAGGAGATCTTCCGGGTACCTGGGGTGGCCCGCGTGCAGGCCATCACCCGGCCGCAGGGCACGCCGATCGAGCACACCTCGATCCCGTTCCAGATCAGCATGCAGGGCACCACCAACCAGATGAATCAGAAGTATCTGCTGGACCGCATGCAGGACATGTTGGTGCAGGCCGACGAGATGCAATCGACCATCGACAGCATGAACAAGATGCAGTCGATCACGGTGCAGATGGCCGACACCACGCACAGCATGGTCACCAAGATGAAGACCATGACGCTCGATATCGCCGAATTGCGGGACCACATCGCTGATTTCGATGATTTTCTGCGTCCGATACGCAACTACTTCTATTGGGAACCGCACTGCGCCACCATCCCGGCGTGCACCGCGATCCGGTCGATCTTCGACGCCCTCGACGGCATCGACACCATGACCGACAGCATCCAGGACCTGATGCCCGACATGGAGCGTCTGGACGAGTTGATGCCGCAGATGGTCGCGCTGATGCCGGAGATGATCTCCACCATGGAGTTCATGAAGTCGATGATGCTGACGATGTATCAGACGCAGAACGGCATGCAACTGCAGATGAAGGAGATGCAGGAGAACTCGACGGCCATGGGTGAGGCCTTCGACGCCGCCAAGAACGACGACTCGTTCTATCTTCCGCCGGAGACCTTTGACAATCCGGACTTCAAGCGCGGCATGAAGATGTTCCTCTCGCCCAACGGGCACGCCGTGCGGTTCATCATCAGCCACGACGGCGACCCGATGAGCCCCGAAGGCATCTCGCACATCGACGCGATCCAGCAGGCCGCCTCGGAAGCACTCAAGGGCACGCCACTGGAGGGCTCCAACATCTATCTGGGCGGTACCGCAGCGACCTTCAAGGACATGCAGGAGGGCGCCAACTACGACCTGCTGATCGCCGGAATCGCCGCGCTGGCACTGATTTTCATCATCATGCTGCTGATCACCCGCGCGATCATCGCGGCCGCGGTGATCGTCGGCACCGTGGTGCTGTCACTGGGCGCGTCGTTCGGGCTCTCGGTGCTGATCTGGCAGCACCTGATCGGAATACCGCTGCACTGGATGGTGATCGCGATGGCCGTGATCATCTTGTTGGCGGTCGGTGCGGACTACAACCTGCTGTTGGTGTCCCGGATGAAGGAAGAGATCCACGCCGGGCTGAACACCGGCATCATCCGCGCCATGGGCGGCAGTGGATCGGTGGTCACCTCGGCCGGTTTGGTGTTCGCGTTCACCATGATGTCGATGGCGGTGAGTGAGCTGACCGTGATCGGTCAGGTCGGCACCACGATCGGGTTGGGTCTGCTGTTCGACACCCTGGTGATCCGGGCCTTCATGACGCCGTCGATCGCCGCGCTGCTGGGCAAGTGGTTCTGGTGGCCGCAGCAGGTGCGCCAGCGCCCCCGGCCCGCGCCGTGGCCGCAGCCGGTGCAGCGCGAGCTGACCCACTGAGGCAGTCCGCGCCGACGCTCGACGCCGGCGCGGACTGCTCTGTCGCTACCTGGGCATCCCCGCCGCCGCTACGACGAAAGCCACTGCCGCACAACGCAGCAGTGGCTTTCGGATGGTTTGGCGACTCAGCGCGGGACGGTGTCCCAGTTCCAGACCGACATGTCGTTGGCCGGGTAGCTCTCGCAGACGTCGGTGGCCGCCGCGGCGACACCCTTGTTGTTGAAGAAGATCTTCGCCCAGTTCGGCCACTGCCAGGCCAGGCCCTCGAAGAAGGCGTTGGTGGCGGTGTTCTCCGAATACTGGCGGCGGCCCGCGTAGTCCATCGAGAAGAACCAGTGGATCCGGTCCTGAACGGCCTGATGCAGTTCCGGGCTCTTGTTGTTGTAGTCGATCATGTAGCGCTCGTAGTAGATCGGCCGGGTGTCGCGCACCGCGGCCAGGATCTGCTCGGCGGTGCACGGCGTGCGCAGGATCCGGTTCGGGATCGGGTAGTCGTCGGTGGCGTCTGCGCCGGCCACCGGCGCGGCCATCAGGGTGCCGCCGACGGCGAGGGCTGCGATGCCGGAGGTCAAGGCAGCGCGGAAACGGTTACGGGCCATGGTGTTCTCCTGGAGTCTCAGCTGGGCTGCTCAGCGGCGAGCGCAGGCCCGTCGGTCGGTGCGGGTGCGGGTGCCGTCCCGGCGGCCCGCTCGAGCACCGGACGCTGATCAGGGCAGTAGGTTTCGATGGTCAATCCGAGGAACTTCCACGCCTGCTCGGTGGTGCTCTCCCGATCGAGCTGATCGCCGACGAACGACGCAGACGCGTAGGCATCGGTGTCGGTACCGTTGCGCAACCGCTTGCACGCGATCTTGGCAATCCACGCGTTGTAATCGCGCTGCCCGTAGATGCCGTAGGTGTGCAGGGTATTGGCAAAGTCGGTGTCGACATCAGCATGGGCCGGCGTGGCGGTCACCAGAGCGGCGATGGCGGCTGCGGACGCTGCGAGCGCGACTCGTCTCATGCCCGATATCTTAGCCTGCCTAATTCAGCTCCGGTCAAAATCCATCAAGGTGGGCTGCGCCACTTCAAGCGTGATTTCCGAGCCAGATCACGCCGACTAGGCTGGCGGTCATGGCACGTCGAACTCGCTCGGACCGGGATCGCGACGCCGGCTACGACGAGCACACCGTCACCGCGACCGGTCGCCAGGACGTCGCCGCCGGCGTCAAGGGCGTCCTCGTGGCGCTGCAACACACGCTGACCCAGATGGGGCCGTGGCGGACCGCCAAGACGCTGAGCCGGATGAACCAGCGGCACGGCTTCGATTGTCCGGGCTGCGCCTGGCCGGAGGAGCCCGGCGGCCGCAAGCTGGCCGAGTTCTGTGAGAACGGCGCCAAGGCCGTCGCCGAGGAAGCCACCAAGCGCACCGTGGATCCAGAGTTCTTCGCCCGGCACTCGGTGGCCGAACTGGCCGGCAAGCCCGAGTACTGGTTGTCCCAGCAGGGCCGGCTGACCCATCCGATGGTGCTGCGCCCCGGCGACACGCACTACCGCCCGATCGCCTGGGACGACGCCTACCAGCTGATCGCCGAGGAACTGCGCGCCCTGGACTCCCCGGATCAGGCGTTGTTCTACACCTCCGGGCGCACCAGCAACGAAGCCGCGTTCCTCTACCAACTGCTGGTGCGCAGCTTCGGCACCAACAACCTGCCGGACTGCTCGAACATGTGCCACGAATCCTCGGGCACCGCGCTGACCGAATCGATCGGCATCGGCAAGGGTTCGGTCAGTGTCACCGACCTCGAGTTGGCCGACTGCATCCTGATCGCGGGCCAGAACCCCGGCACCAACCATCCGCGGATGCTGTCGGTGCTGGAGAAGGCCAAAGCCAACGGGGCGAAGATCATCGCGGTCAATCCGCTGCCGGAGGCCGGCCTGATCCGGTTCAAGGACCCCCAGAAACCGCACGGTGTGATCGGGTCCGGGGTGCCGATCGCCGACGAGTTCGTCCAGATCCGGCTCGGCGGCGACATGGCCCTGTTCGCCGGCCTGGGCCGGCTGCTGCTGGAGGCCGACGACGCCGCCCCCGGCACCGTGGTCGACCGCGAGTTCATCGCCACCCACTGCGCCGGCTTCGACGAGTACGAGCGCCAGACCCGGGCGGTCGACCTCGACACCGTGGTGGCGGCCACCGGGGTGCCGCTGCCGCAGCTGCAACGGGTGGCCGCCCAGCTGATAGCCAGCCAACGCACGGTGTTCTGCTGGGCGATGGGCCTGACCCAGCATCGGCACGCCGTGGCCACCATCGGTGAGGCCACCAACCTGCTGCTGATGCGCGGCATGATCGGTAAGCCGGGCGCCGGAGTGTGCCCGGTGCGCGGACACTCCAACGTGCAGGGCGACCGGACCATGGGGATCTGGGAGAAAATGCCCGAACCGTTCCTGGCCGCCCTGGATCGTCGGTTTGGCATCGTGGCGCCGCGGCGGCACGGCTACGACACAGTCGAGGCCATCCGGGCGATGCGCGACGGCCGCGCGCGCACCTTCATCGGGATGGGCGGCAACTTCGTGTCGGCCACCCCGGACACCGAGGTCACCGAGGCTGCGTTGACCAATTGCGCACTGACCGTTCAGATTTCGACGAAGCTGAACCGCAGCCACGTCGTCACCGGCCGCACCGCGCTGATCCTGCCCACCCTGGGCCGCACCGATCGCGACATCCAGGCCGGCGGCAAACAGCTGGTGTCGGTGGAGGATTCGATGTCGATGGTGCATCTGTCCCGCGGCAGCCTGCCGCCGCCCAGCGACCAGCTGCGCAGCGAGGTGGCGATCGTCTGCGAGTTGGCCCGCGCGCTGCTGGGACCCGAGCACCCGGTGCCGTGGGAGTCCTTGCGCAGCGACTACGACCTGATCCGCGACGCGATCGCCGACGTGGTGCCCGGCTGCACCGACTACAACGCGCGGGTGCGGGGCCCGGACGGCTTCCAGCTTCCGCACCCGCCACGCGATGCCCGCGAATTCCCCACCACCACCGGCAAGGCCAACTTCTCGGTGCAGCCGCTGGAATGGGTGCCGGTGCCCGAGGGCCGCCTGGTGCTGCAGACGCTGCGCAGCCACGACCAGTACAACACCACCATCTACGGCCTCGACGACCGCTACCGCGGCATCAAGGGCGGTCGCCGGGTGGTGTTCGTCAACCCGGCCGACATCCAGCGACTCGGCCTGTCCGACGGTATGCGGGTGGACCTGATCTCGGAGTTCGGCCTCGACGACGACGTGCAGGAACGACGCGCCAAGGACTTCCTGGTGGTTCCCTACGCCACGCCCGTCGGCAACGCCGCGGCCTATTACCCGGAGACCAATCCGCTGGTGCCGCTGGACCACACCGCCGCCAAGTCCAACACCCCGGTGTCCAAGGCCGTGGTGATCAGACTGGAGCCGGCATGGGCCGAGTGACCGCACGACGCCGGGTCACTCGCCTCACCACATCTCCCGACGGCACGACCGGCATAGACAGCCCGGACACCCTGGTGGTCGAAGAACCGCTCGAGATCCGGTTGAACGGCACCGCGCTCACCGTCACGATGCGCACCCCGGGCTCCGATGTCGAACTGGCGCAGGGATTCCTGCTCACCGAGGGGATCATCACCGGCCGCGACGACGTCGTCTCGGTGCGGTATTGCCGCGGCGCCGAGGACGGCGCCCCCAACACCTACAACGTGCTCGACGTGACCCTGGCGCCGGACGTACCGATGCCCGACGTCGATGTGCGACGCAACTTCTACACCACCTCGTCGTGCGGCATCTGCGGCAAGGCGTCGCTGGATGCGGTGGCGGCGGTGAGCCGGCACTCCCCCGGCGACGATCCGTTGACCATCAGCGCCGACGTCCTGGCCGCACTGCCGGACCGCCTCCGCGATGCCCAGAAGGTGTTCGCCAGCACGGGCGGGTTGCACGGCGCAGCGCTGTTCACCGCCGGCGGCGAGATGCTCGCGGTCCGCGAGGACATCGGTCGGCACAATGCGGTGGACAAGGTGATCGGCTGGGCGGTCGAGCAACAACGAATTCCGTTGTCCGGGACCGTGTTACTGGTCAGCGGACGAGCGTCGTTCGAGCTGACCCAGAAGGCTGTGATGGCCGGCATCCCCATGCTGGCCGCGGTGTCGGCGCCGTCGTCGCTGGCGGTCGACCTGGCCAGCCAGTCCGGACTGACGCTGGTGGCCTTCCTGCGCGGCGACACGATGAACGTCTACACCCGCCCGGACCGGGTGGGGTGCTGAGCCGGTCGGTCGGGCTCGCCACTGCGGTTTCATCCGCCCCGCACGGCGTGTTGCGGATGAAACCGCAGTGGCGCCGGAAACGCGGGAGTGGTCAGGCGGTCTTGTCGCGGCGTTCGCTGCGCGACGGCTTACGCGGCACGATCGTCGGCAGCACGTTGTCCTGCACGGTCTCCTTGGTGACGACCACCTTGGCGACGTCGTCGCGGCTGGGGATGTCGTACATCACCGGCAGCAGCACTTCCTCCATGATGGCGCGCAGCCCGCGGGCCCCGGTGCCACGGTGGATGGCCTGATCGGCGATCGCCTCGAGCGCCTCGTCGGTGAACTCCAACTCGACGCCGTCCATGTCGAACAGTCGGGTGTACTGCTTGACCAACGCGTTCTTCGGCTGGGACAGGATCTGCACCAGCGATTCCTTGTCCAGGTTGGTCACCGAGGCCACCACCGGCAGCCGACCGATGAACTCCGGGATCAACCCGAACTTGATCAGATCTTCCGGCATCACCTCGGCGAAGTGATCCTGGGTGTCGATCTCGGCCTTGGAGTGCACCTCGGCGCCGAAGCCCAGGCCGCGCTTGCCGACCCGGTCCGACACGATCTTCTCCAGGCCCGCGAACGCACCCGCCACGATGAACAGCACGTTGGTGGTGTCGATCTGGATGAACTCCTGGTGCGGATGCTTGCGCCCACCCTGCGGCGGCACCGAGGCCTGCGTGCCTTCCAGGATCTTCAGCAGCGCCTGCTGCACGCCCTCACCGGAGACATCGCGGGTGATCGACGGGTTCTCGCTCTTGCGGGCGATCTTGTCGACCTCGTCGATGTAGATGATGCCGGTCTCGGCACGCTTGACGTCGTAGTCGGCGGCCTGGATCAGCTTGAGCAGAATGTTCTCGACGTCCTCGCCGACGTAGCCGGCCTCGGTCAGCGCGGTGGCGTCCGCGATGGCGAACGGCACGTTGAGCATCTTGGCCAGGGTCTGGGCCAGGTAGGTCTTACCGCAACCTGTCGGGCCCAGCATCAGGATGTTGGACTTGGCCAGCTCCACGGTCTCGGCGCGGGAGTCCCGGCTGCCCTTCTCGCCGGCCTGGATCCGCTTGTAGTGGTTGTAGACGGCCACCGCCAGCGTGCGCTTGGCGGTGTCCTGCCCAATCACATAGCCCTCGAGGAAGTCGCGGATCTCGGCAGGCTTGGGCAGCTCATCGAGTTTGACCTCGTCGGCGTCGGCCAGCTCCTCTTCGATGATCTCGTTGCACAGATCGATGCACTCATCGCAGATGTAGACGCCGGGCCCCGCGATCAACTTCTTGACCTGCTTTTGACTCTTCCCGCAGAACGAGCACTTCAGCAGGTCACCACCGTCTCCAATGCGTGCCATCTGTAGGTGTCCTACTTCCTGTTCGCCGACTTCTGGTGCTGTTCTCCGACGCTACCCGCTCCCGGCGACGGGATGCGACTGATAGGTGCGAATCGCGTCAGTGGTATTCGTCTGTGGCAGGAAACATATCCTCTCCTGGCCCCGGACCGCTCCGCGACGCGCAGCTGTGTCTTTGGCGTGTCGCCTCGGTTACCGCCGCGCGACGCGATCAGGCCGTCTGCGCCGAGAGCTTCCGGTACTCCAGCACCGTGTCGATGATGCCGTATTCCTTGGCTTCCTCGGCGGTCAGGATCTTGTCCCGGTCGGTGTCCTTGCGGATCTGCTCGGGCGACTTCCCGGTGTGCCGGGCCAGCGTGGTGTCCATCAGGGTGCGCATCCGCTCGATCTCGGCGGCCTGGATCTCCAGGTCGGAGACCTGGCCCTGAATCGCACCGCCGACGGCCGGCTGGTGGATCAGCACGCGGGCGTTGGGCAGCGCCATCCGCTTGCCCGGGGTGCCCGCGGCCAGCAGCACCGCGGCAGCCGAGGCGGCCTGGCCCAGGCACACGGTCTGGATGTCGGCCCGCACGTACTGCATGGTGTCGTAGATCGCCATCAACGAGGTGAACGAACCACCCGGGGAGTTGATGTACATGGTGATGTCGCGGTCGGGATCCAACGACTCGAGCACCAGCAACTGGGCCATGATGTCGTTGGCCGACGCGTCGTCGACCTGCACGCCGAGGAAGATGATGCGTTCCTCGAACAGCTTGTTGTACGGGTTGGATTCCTTGACACCGAAGCTGGAGTGCTCGATGAACGACGGCAGAATGTAGCGCGACTGCATCGGGTTGTCGGCGTGGCCGTGGACGAACTGGCTCATGAGGCACTCCCGTTCAGGTGGGCGCGGGTGATGATGTGGTCGACGAAGCCGTACTCGAGGGCTTCCTGCGCGGTGAACCAGCGGTCCCGGTCGGCGTCGGCCTCGATGCGCTCCAGCGGCTGACCGGTGAACTCGGCGTTCAGCCGGTTCATCTCCTTCTTGGTCAGCGCGAACTGTTCGGCCTGGATGGCGATGTCGGCGGCGCTACCACCGATGCCGGCCGACGGCTGGTGCATCATGATCCGCGCGTGCGGCAGCGCGTACCGCTTGCCCTTGGTGCCCGCGGCGAGCAGGAACTCGCCCATCGAGGCAGCCAGGCCCATCGCGTAAGTGGCCACGTCGCACGGCGCCAACACCATGGTGTCGTAGATCGCCATGCCCGCGGTCACCGAACCACCCGGGGAGTTGATGTAGAGGTTGATGTCCTTGGTCGGGTCCTCGGCGGCCAACAGCAGAATCTGCGCGCACAGCTTGTTGGCGATGTCGTCGTCGACCTGGGTGCCGAGGAAGATGATTCGCTCGGCCAAGAGCCGCTCGTACACCGAGTCCGTGAGGGTCAGTCCCATGGACCCAGAACGCATGTCAGTCACGACGGGATACCTGCTTTCTCGTGGGTGTTACTCAACGACCCTAACCAACTGGGGGCGTCCAGCACTCCCCCAGATGGCCCGCGTTCGCTGTGGGCGTTACTCGTCGTCGGTGGCGTCGGCGTCGGCGTCGGCGTCATCAGCCGCGTCGGCCACCGCGTCGTCGCCCTCGTCGGCCTGGTCGCGGCCGAAGAACTCCGAGGTGTCGACCACGTTGCCGTCGCTGTCGGTGACGGTGGCGGCCTCCACCACGGCAGCCACGGTCAGCCCGCGGCGCACGTCGGCGTACATGGCCGGCAGCTGGTTGTTCTGCTGCAGCAGCTGGATCAGCTGCTGGGGCTCGATGCCGTACTGACGCGACATCAGCACCAGGCGCTCGGTGATGTCCTGCTGGCCGACCTGGATGTCCAGGTCGTCGGCGATGGCGTCCATCAGCAGCTGGGTCTTGATCGCCTTCTCGGCGTTGGTCCGGGCCTCGGCGTCGAACTCCTCGCGCGAGCTGCCCTGCTCCTCGAGCTGCGCGTCCAGCTTCGACTCGTCGTGATCGAGGCCGTGGATGGCGTTGTGCAGGTTCTCGTCGACCTGGGCCTGCACGATGGTCTCCGGCAGCGGCACCTCCACCTGCTCGAGCAGCGCTTCGATCGCGGCGTCGCGGATCTTCTCGGCCTGCTGGATGCTCTTGAACCGCTTGACCTGATCCTGCAGGTCGGCCTTGAGCTCCTCGATGGTGTCGAACTCGCTGGCCAACTGAGCGAACTCGTCGTCGGCCTCGGGCAGCTCGCGCTCCTTGACCGACTTGACGGTCACGGTCACCTCGGCGTCCGAGCCCGCGTGCGGGCCGGCGACCAGCTTGGTGGAGAAGGTCTTGGACTCGCCCTCGGAAGTACCGATCAGGGCCTCGTCCAGACCGTCGATCAGCTGGCCGGAGCCCACCTCGTGGGACAGGCCCTCGGTCTTGGCGTCCTCGACCTCTTCGCCGTCGACGGTGGCCGACAGGTCGATCGAGACGAAGTCACCGTCGGCGATCGGGCGCTCGACACCCTTGAGGGTGCCGAACCGCGCGCGCAGCGAATCCAGTTCCTGCTCGACGTCGGCGTCGTCGACCTCGATGGCATCCACGGTCAACTTGATCGTGGACAGGTCCGGCAGGGTGATCTCCGGGCGCACGTCGACCTCGGCGGTGAAGACCAGTTCCTCGCCGTCCTCGAGCTTGGTGATGTCGATCTCGGGCTGGCCCAGCGGCTTGACGTCGGTCTCGCTGACGGCCTGGCTGTAGCGCGTCGGCAGCGCGTCGTTGACCACCTGCTCGAGCACCGCGCCGCGGCCGATCCGGGCCTCCAGCAGCTTGCGCGGGGCCTTGCCGGGCCGGAAACCGGGCAGCCGCACCTGCTGGGCGAGCTGCTTGAACGCGCGATCGAAGTCGGGTTCGAGCTCGGCGAACGGCACCTCGACGTTCAGACGGACCCGGGTGGGGCTCAGTTGCTCGACGGTGCTCTTCACGGGTACTCCTCGGATGTCTGTTGCTTGCGGTGGTCGTGCAGTAAGCAGGTGGTGCTTCTGGTCGGGGTGACAGGATTTGAACCTGCGACCTTCCGCTCCCAAAGCGGATGCGCTACCAAGCTGCGCTACACCCCGAATGTCGGCAGGCTGGAGCACAGCCCACGGCATCCTACGGCCTGCAGGCACGTCGCAGCCAAGTCGCTTGTGGACACGCGACGGCCTGAATTGGATTTGAACTCAAGCTGGCCGTACAGTCTGGCATCGAGCAGTACACGCGGGCGTAGCTCAATGGTAGAGCCCTAGTCTTCCAAACTAGCTACGCGGGTTCGATTCCCGTCGCCCGCTCCACAGGGACCAGCAGCGCAGAGCCCGTCGAACAACGGTTCGACGGCCCGCGCGGTCCCCTATCCGGCCCCGTACGCGGAGCTCATGTTCGATGGGGCCGCCTGTTGCCCCGGAGGCAGGAGCCGTTGGCCGAGACCTCGCTATGGTGGACTCCTACCTAACAACGGGGGGGTGGGTTGGACGAGACGCCGTTCGGGCGATACCGGCTGCAGGATTTGCTGGGCCGCGGGGGAATGGGCGAAGTCTGGCGCGCCTACGACACGGCCACCAATCGCATAGTCGCGCTCAAGGTGCTACTGCCGAATTCGGCCGAGGACGAAGACTTTCAGAAGCGCTTCCGGCGCGAGGCGGAGATAGCTGCACGCTTGAACGATCCGCACGTGGTACCGATCCACGACTACGGTGAGATTGACGGTCGCCTGTTCGTGGACATGCGCCTCATCGACGGCCGCGATCTGGGTGATGTTCTGCGATCAAACGGCGGACCGCTGCCGCCGGCTCGCGCAGTGCGACTGGTCGAGCAGGTGGCGGAGGCGTTGGACGCCGCCCACGCGGCGAGCTTGGTGCACCGCGACATCAAGCCGTCAAATGTTCTCGTTACGCCCCGGGACTTCGTCTACCTGATCGACTTCGGCATCGCACGGGCGTCGGATCAGACGAGGATGACCAACACGGGGATGGCGATCGGCACGTTCGCGTACATGTCACCGGAGCGGTTCGAGACCAACGACTGTGGGCCGCAGGCCGATATCTACGCGCTGACATGTGTGCTGTACGAGTGCCTCACCAGTCAGCTGCCATTTCCCGGTACCACCATGCAGCGCCAGATCGCCGCCCATCTCACGAAGCCGCCTCCGAAGCCGTCGACGATCATGGCCGGTTTGAGCCCGGCGTTCGACGACGTGATCGCCAAGGGCATGGCCAAGGACCCCGCCGATCGTTTCCAGACGGTGATGGCGTTTGCCGAAGCCGCCCGCGATGCCACCGCAGTGGAACTGCCTACAACCCCGCCGCCGAGACCACCCTACGTCCCGCAGCGAAATCCTGAGCCGACTGCTCCGCCAATGCTTTACGCGCCGCAACGACCGCTGCCCCCAGCGGAGCGGCCAACAGTCGCCGCCCCCGAGCCGCGACCGGGCCCTGCGTCACCGCAAGTCGCCGCGTCGGTAGCCGCGGACCGCTCAATCGTTCGACGACTGTCGCCGCGCCAGCAGATACTCGTCAATGGTGGTCTATTCGCCTTGAGCGTGATCGTGCATTTCCTATCCGCCCGCTACGGGTCGGGGCAATACCACCTCTACTGGCTTCAACACCAATATCTGGGGCCTTTCCCGCCATCGACACTTGCTTACGGCGAGATCACATTCGGCGACGTCATCAGTGCCGGTTGCGAGTTTGTCGGCCAGATATGTCTGGTGGTGTCGGTGATCTTGCTCGCGCGGGACGCCAAACGCAGACTGTGGGCACCAATTCTGGCCGTATCGGCGGTAATGCTCATCCAAATCGGCTATCGAGTCTTCCGCGAAGTGCGGACCGTCGGGGAAGGTGCAGAGGCTTACACCTATAACGCCGTCACCTTCGGCTTCTGGGTCTGCTGCGCCCTTGCGATGATCGGGTTCGTGGCGGCGTGGGGAATCGCCCGTCGACGCAATCGCATGTGGATTATTGGGCTGCTTCCGACGACGATGCTGGCCGCCTTGTTGCTGTGGCGCACGACGCCAGCGGTAGTCCTATCGGTGTTCTTGGCGTCATGCCTGATCTGCTGGGGGTTCGACGCGTACGGAACGCGGCGCGAGCAGCGGCATCCGGCGCTCGATTGATCAACTCGTTGAGCCACCGGCCAGCATCCTTTGGTTCCGCCGACCGCCGACATTATCAACGGCGACTACGAGCCGCTCACCCGAGCGATGCAAGAACGCCGCTAACCCCATGTGTCGATCGAACCCGTTGGCCTACCGGTCACCTGGGACATGGCATTGTCTGTCGTGCGTCCGAGTGGGCACGTCGCCAACGCCGGCGTGCACGGTACGCCCGTGCAGTTCCCGTGGAGCGGGTCTGGATCGACAACCGGACCATCACCAGCGGGTTGGTCAACACCGACAGCTCGGCCATGCTGATAAAGCTGCTCACGCAGAAGAAGCTCGACGTCGCCGGGTTCATCAGCCATCGGTTCGCCCTGACTGACATCCTCGACGCCTACGACACCTTCGAGCGGGGCTGCCGAGACCAAGGCGCTCAAGATCATCCTGCAGGCCTGACACCTGAACATCGGGCTTGCCGACGTCGCCGGTGCTCAACGAGACGTGCGCGCTGCGTGCCTCCGGGGAGACATGTGTGTGCATGCCGAGGTGCGCGACGGGACCCTCCCGTCGGCCGCCGTCGATGGCCAGGAAGGCTGCCGCGGCCGCGTGCGCGCGGCTGATGAGTTCGGCGCCCTGGCGGAAGTCGGTCGGCGCGACCGACAATGGGCAGGGTGGTGGCACCACGATCAGTTCCGCGACCGGGTTGTACAGCGCGATGTCGTGGATCAGGCGTTGGTGGACGAGCAAGGACATCGCTTGCAAGACGGTGCCCAATGCCGACCGTGGCGGCTTGGTCCGCGCGCACGGGTAGCCGCACGGCAGGACGTAGATCGTCGTGGCCTGAGCGGAAACGGCCCGGGAAATCGCGGTGTTGTCGGCGAGACCGCCGTCGACGAGAGTCCGTGTCCCCCAACTCACCGATGGCAGCATCGCCGGGATGGCGCTGCTGGCCAGGACTGCCTCGATGGACGAACCCTCGGTGAGCACGACTTCGGCGCCGGTGAGCAGATCGGTGGCCACCACTTCCAGGGGGATCCCGGCATCTTCGATCCTGGCGAAGGTCAGCTGATGGTCGACCAAGGTGCGCAGACCGCGATCACTGAACAGTGCGGTGCTGCGGCCCAAGACAGTTTCCGCGAGGCGTAAAGCGTCGGGCTGGAATACATCTCGGGTACGCAGCGATCGCCACACCGTGGCCAGATCGTTGACCGAATCGGGGCTAAAACCACGCCCGGCGAGGTAGGCGGCGTTCAGCGCTCCCGCGGAGGTGCCGATCAGTAGATCGGGCACGATGCCCAACTCGGCGAGCGCCCCGAGCATCCCGACCTGAACCGACCCGAGGCTGGCGCCGCCGGAGAGCACGAACGCGGTGGTCATGACGGGGTTTCCTATCGTTCGGCAGTCTGGCGAGGTGATCGACGTCGCGGCGACACCGCTCGCTAAGGGGCGGGTTCGAGCCGGACGCAGCAGTGCCGTTCGCGGGGAGCGAGGCGAGCGCGCCGGCTGGTGCAGCCGGCACCGTCGAGCAAACCTTCGATCAATTCGAGGTTCATGCCACACACCAGGTCGGTGTGCTGCTGGGCGAGGGCGTGAAAGGGGCAGTTTGCGAGCACGATGTCGGCACCGTCGCGGCGGGGTTCGTAGCCGCAGCGGGTCAGCGCGGCCATCGTCGACTCATCCCCGTCGGCCAGGTCGGCGACGCTTGCGCCGGT
This sequence comes from Mycobacterium sp. NGS45, assembly GCF_059812645.1. Taxonomy (NCBI): domain Bacteria; kingdom Bacillati; phylum Actinomycetota; class Actinomycetes; order Mycobacteriales; family Mycobacteriaceae; genus Mycobacterium; species Mycobacterium sp. NGS45. The sequence goes on from NZ_JCALDB010000011.1 coordinate 94,236, forward strand.
AGTTCCACGAACAGCTTGCCGGGTGGGTCGCAGCCGCCACCGACGCGCCCGCCGAGCCGGTGCGCCTGCTGGCCGAAGGTGCGATCGTCACCGCCGCCATCACCGGGGACGAGATCGCCGCCAGCGCGGCCCGGGCTGCCACCGAGACGCTGCTCGGCTGAGGGCCGTTCCAGGACGGTTCGGCGACCGAGCAGCCAACCCTTTCGGCAAATCTAGGTTTGACCAACGCGTCAGCGGGCAACATATGACCGCATGAAACGCATGCAGATGATCGCAGTGTCGGGGCTGGCAGCAATTGCACTGATGACGGGTTGCTCGTCAGCAGTGATCAATCAGGGCGGCGACACCAAGTGCTCGGACTTCTCCTCGGCTGACGAGAAGGAGCAGAACGAAACCATCACCAAGATGCTCGAAGACAAGGGCAAGAACGAGCCGGCGAACCTCGAACTCGACGCCACTCGGGTCGCGGTGCAGACGTTCTGCCAGACCATCGGCACCCCGGACAGCAAGATCAGCGAAGCACCGCTGGTCTGACCTCAGCCATCGTCGACGTCGCTAGCCGGGCCCTGCGGCGTCGCCCCACCTTCATCAGTCCAATCGGAACGGTCCCCGGCACCCTTGGCCGGGTCACTGACTTCATCGTCGGCGGCCCGGTCGGGGCCGTTCGCACTGTGTTTACTCATCCGGTCGGACTACCCACTCGTCACATCTTCGACACCGCATTGGACACTGACTCGAACTGAAGGCAGGCAGGTCGGCGCGATCTTCAGCCGGCTACCAGTTTGCACCCAGCCGCAGTTCAGACTGGCGGCGTTGCATGGAGTCAGGACGTCGTGTCTACGTCCGGTTGTCCACCCAGCGAGCGCGACGCACGCAGGATCTGCGCATCCAAACCGCGAAGGGTGGTGAACACATGGCCGATGGCCGAAATCGGGCCACAGCGCCGTCGGCATCGGCGCCGCTGGGCGCTCTGCTGGACCCACATCCGCCGAAGCGCACGCGAGACGAGCGGATCGAACTCTCCGAGTTCGCCGGGGGTATCCCCCAGGTTCCGGCCCGGTTGCCCACGGTGCGGATCGGCCGGACCTGGTTCTCCGTTGCCTGGCTGATTCCGATGTCCGCGGTCGCATTACTGATCACCATCGCCGTCGCGCAGGAGTTACGCGGTTACGAATGGATGCAGAGTTTCATCGCCGAATATCCCGGCACATCCGATAGTTTCGCCCCGCCCGTGCACTCCGGATTCCCGGTCTGGCTACGCTGGCAGCACCTGTTCAACGTCGTCTTCATGATGTTCATCATCCGGTCCGGTTTGCAGGTGCTGGCCGATCATCCACGGCTGTATCTGAATTCGGGCTGCCGGCCCGGCACGGAGTGGTTGCGGCTGCGCGGTGCAGTGCCGGCCAACCGCTTCGGCGCGGACGACCCATCCCCGACCTGGACCTCAAAGGACGACGCGGTGGCACTACCGAAGTGGTTGGGGATACCCGGATTCCGGCATTCCATCGGGTTGGCACGTTGGTGGCATTTCAGCTTCGACCTGTTGTGGCTGATCAACGGTGCGCTGTTCTACGTGCTGCTATTGAGTACCGATCAGTGGCGCAGGATCGTGCCGCAATCCTGGTCGGTGTTCCCCAACGCATTCTCCGCTGCGATTCAGTATGCATCCCTGGACTTTCCGACCAACAACGGGTTCGTCAGCTACAACGGGCTGCAGATGCTCACCTACTTCGTGACGGTCTTCGTCGCGGCCCCGCTCGCGCTGCTCACCGGGCTGCTGCAAGCACCTGCCGTGGCGACGCGGCTGGGCACCGGTCGCGGCCTGCTGAACCGTCAAGTCGCTCGCTCCGTGCACTTCGGCGTCCTGGTCTGGATGCTGATCTTTGTGGTCAGCCACGTCTCGATGGTGTTGATCACCGGCGCGGCACGCAATCTGAACCACATGACGACCGGCACCGACTCCGCCTCCTATCAGGGAGTGGCCATCTTCGGGCTGGCCGCAACGGTTTTCGTGGCGCTCTGGTTGGCAGCGTCGCCACTGACCATGCGCTATCCGCGGGCCGTGCAGAAGACCGGTCGCTTCGTGGTGGGCTGGGCGAAGGACCTGATGGAGCGCACCCACCCCACGGCGCAGTACAGCGAGCGGGACATCACTCCGCAACTGTGGGCCAATGGCAAGGAGCCGGACTCACCCGAGTACCGCCGAATGCTGGAATCCAGCTGGGCCGACTACGAACTGCGCATCGAAGGCTTGGTGCACAACCCGTGCACGCTGTCATATGCCGACCTGCTATCGCTGCCCAAGCACGAACAAATCACCCAGCACTACTGCATCCAAGGTTGGTCCGGGATCGCGCAGTGGGCCGGGGTTCGGATGAGCGACATCCTGGACATCGTCGCGCCCCTACCGACCGCACGTTGGGTGGTGTTCTATTCCCTGGCCGACGGCCCCGAACCCGGCTCTGGTCGCTACTACGATTGCCACAAGATCGAGCACATGCGCGAACCACAAGCGTTACTCGCCTATGAGATGAACCGGGCGCCACTGACTGTTCGACACGGCGCCCCACTGCGCCTGCGCAACGAGCTGGAATTGGGTTTCAAGCAGGTGAAGTGGATCGCCGCGATCGAGTTCGTGGCGAGCTTCCGGGACGTCGGCTGGGGACACGGCGGCTACAACGAAGACCACGAATACTTCGGCTACCGAATGCCGATCTAGCTGAAACCAGCTACCACACAACTGAATATGGACGGCCGCAAGGCCATTGGAGGTTCTGAAGTGAGGATTCGAAGAATTGCCGCAGCATTATTGACGGCAGGTGCCGCCGCGCTGCCCCTGGCACCCGTGGCGGCCGCCGCTTCCGGCCCGGCGCCGGCGGTATCGGTGGCCGACGCCCCGCAGTGCACGACCACCGTCGTCAGCAGTAAGTGCACGTCGCCGGGAAACACCCAGATCTATGCGACGCCCAACCCGTCCAGCTTCTATCCGATGTACGGCGCGTACGGCTACTTCCCTTGGATCTGGTGATCGCCGAAGCATGCCGACCTGGTAACGATCCGGCACAACTCTCGGCACCGGGCCGGGCCGCCCCTAGCATCGTCGGGACGGGCGCGTCATCAGATGCGCGTTGACGCACCCCGTTCAGGAGGCCCGGTGAGCAACCAGCCCAGCATCGAGATCGGTGGTCGCTGCGCGCCCGAATTCTCCGGCGTCCGGGACGCTTTCGCACGCAACTTCACCGAACGCACCGAAGTGGGCGCTGCCGTGGCGGTCTGGGTGGACGGCGAACTGGTGGTCGATCTGTGCGGCGGGCACGCCGACGCCGCGCGCCGACGCCGGTGGCGGCAGAACACATTGGCCAGCGTGTTCTCCGGCAGCAAGGGCTTGTTGAGCACCTGCGTGCACCTGTTGGCCGACCGCGGCGAACTCGACCTGGCGGCCCCGGTGGCCCGGTACTGGCCGGAGTTCGGTCAGGCCGGCAAGGAGTCGATCACTCTGGCGATGGTGCTCGCGCACCGGTCCGGCGTGATCGGACCCCGGACCCCGATGCACTGGCGTGAGGTCGGCGACTGGGACCGGGTGTGCCAGCGGATCGCGGCCGCCGAGCCGTGGTGGCCGCCGGGCAGCGCCCAGGGCTACCAGGTGGTGACCTTCGGTTTCATCCTCGGTGAGGTGGTGCGCCGGGTCACCGGACGCACTCTGGGCCAGTATCTGCGCGCCGAGATCGCCGAACCGCTGGGCGCCGACGTGCACATCGGTCTGCCCCACTACGAGCATCACCGCTGCGCGGAGATGGTCAACAAACCGTCGGTGCGCGAGGTGTTGGCCAACGCCGGAGTCGATCGCACCCCCACCTCGTTGGCCGACCACCCGATGGCCGGTTGGGCGGTGTCGATGGACTTCGTGCCCGACGACGAACTCGGGGTGCACGACCTGACTGCCTGGCGCGCCGCGGAGTTCCCCAGTACCAACGCGCACGTCTCGGCTCTGGGGATGGCCACGTTCTACAACGCGGTGGCCAACGAGAAGTTGCTCAGCCACGAACACATGCAGCGAGTTCGCTTGTCCCAGGGCGGTTTCGACGCAGACGTGGTACTCGGGGCGCGGGTCGCCGACCACGGCTGGGGTTTGGGTTACATGCTCAACCAACGCCGGGTGGCCGGGCCAAACCCGCTGATCTTCGGCCACGGCGGCTCGGGCGGGTCCTATGCATTCGCCGACCTCGAGCACCGGATCGGTTACGCCTACGTGATGAACTACTTCGACGCCACCAAGTGCAACGCCGACCCGCGCTCCACCGCCCTGTCCGACCAGGTGTACGCCGCGCTCGGCGTGCGATCCTCGGCCGGTTCTGCTCTCGGCTGAACGCACCCGATCCCTAGGTAGTCTGGGGGAATGAATGGCGTGCTGGTGCTCTTGATCCTGCTCGTGGTTGCGGCGATTGCCTTCGCCGTCGTCACTTCATCACGCGCCTCTGAGCAGCGCAACGCAAATTCCCTGGCCGACGCCAAGGCCGATGCGCGCCGGGTGATCGAGCGACTCGGCGGCCAAGTGCTCAACCTCAGTGGCACCGACGAGGCTTCCAAGCAGGCGATGGCCGATGCCTCGGAGCGCTACACCGCGGCGTCCTCGCAGATCGACCAGGCCACCACCGCCCGGCAGGCCATGCTGGCCAAGGAAAGCGCGTTGGAAGGCATGTACTACGTGCGCGCCGCCCGGGTCGCGATGGGCATGGACCCCGGCCCCGAGCTCGAATCGCTGGCCGGGCAGAAGTCCGCCGGCACCGTCACCGAGGACCGGCGCGTGCAGGTCGAGGGCCGCGAGATCGAAGCTTCGCCGACGCCGTCGCAGCGCACTCCGAACTACTACCCCGGCGGCCGGGTGGCCGGCCGGCCGGTGCCGGCCGGGTGGTACTCCGAACCGTGGTGGAAGCCCGCACTGGTCGCGGGCGCCTGGGGCCTGGGCTCGGTGCTGCTGTTCGACGCGATGTTCTCCGGCATGTCAGGTGTCGGCTACGACGCGCAGGCCTTCGAAAGTGGCTACGGCTCCGGCTTCGACCAGGGCTTCGACCAGGGCCTGGACGCCGGTGGCGGGTTCGACGGCGGTGGCTTCGAGGACGGCGGCGGATTCGACGGCGGTGGCTTCGACGGCGGCGGTTTCGACGGCGGTGGCTTCGACTTCGGCGGTTTCGACTTCTGATCCGTACCGCCGCCGGGGGTCAGAGCCGGCTGTCCAGGCGCGCCGAGACGCCGGCTTCCTGCAGATCGAGGCGTTCGAGCATGCCGCGCACGGCTTCGTCCTCGATGTTGCCGGCCGCCAGTTCGTCGATCAACGCCGCCCGCTGCGCGCTCAGCACCTCGCGATAGACCCGCGAGTAGGTTCCGGCCAGCTTGGTCGGCGCCTCCGGGTCGGGCATCTCGTCGGCGTCCTGCGACTGCCGGGCGATGGTGGCCAGCATGTTCTCGACGACGGCCGGGTTCATCCCGCGCGGCGGGTTCGCTCGGAACTCCCCGATCACCCGTTTGGCAGCCGCATGTGCCACCTGCTCGGCCTTGAGTTCCTCACCGCGGTCGAAGGCGTGATCGTCGGAGAACCTGGACAGCTGCAGTTTCCGGATCAGCCACGGCAGGCTCGCGCCCTGGATCAGCAGGGTGCCGACGCTGACCACGAACGCGATCGCCTGGATGCTGGCGCGTTCGGGGAACGGTTCGCCGGTCGCGGTGGTCGCCGGGATGGCGGCCGCGGCGGCCAGGGTGACCACCCCGCGCATCCCGGTCCAGGACACCACGACGTTCTCCCGCCAGGACAACCGGCGCCGGTCGACGCGGGATCGCCACTTGGCCCGCGGCCGCGGATCGTCGGCCGGCACCACGGTTTCGGGCGGGGATCCGTCGTCGGATGTGGTGCCGTTCAGGCGGGATCCGACATGGCGGACCAGTTTGTTGGGCGCAAAGATCAAGAACACCGACAGCGGCCGGATGAACATCACCAGGACCAACACGATCAGCGAGGAAACCGCCACGACGGCCAGCGATTCGTGCGCCTCGTGCAGGTCTTCCAACACGAACCGCAGGTGCAACCCGATGTAGGCGAAGACGAAGGCCTCGAGTAACACGTCCAGCGAGTTCCACACGTACCGCTCCTGCAGCCGGGTCTGATAGCCCGAACCGAGCGCCCCGTTGCCGACCACGAAGCCCGCGACCACCACGGCCAACACCCCAGATGCGTGCAACTGCTCGGCCGCGATGAACGCCGCGAACGGCACCAGCAACCCCTGCACGGTTTCCAACCCCGGATTGTCGAGCCGTTTGCGCAGCCACAAGGTGATGAAGCCCAGCGCCGCGCCGACCAGCGGCCCGACCACCGCGCCGTACCCGAACAACAGGAACGGATTGTCGATGAACGTCTGGGTGCCGGCCACCTGCGCGACGGCGATGCTGAACAGGGTCAGCGCTGCCGCGTCGTTGATCAGACTCTCCCCGGTCAGGATCGCCATCACCCGCTTGGGCAGGCCCAGTTTGCGGCCCACCGCGACGGCGGTCACCGCGTCCGGCGGGGCCACGATCGCGCCGAGCACCAACGCCACCCCGAAGCTCAGCGGCACCACGACCAGCCACGAGGACACTGCAGCAACGGCGAACGCGGTGACCACCACCAGCCCGACACCGAGCCCGAGGATCGGCCGGATGTTGCGCAGGAAGGTCGGGTAGGAGAAGTTCAGCGCCGCCGAATACAGCAGCGGTGGCAGCACCACCGTCAGCAGGATGTGCGAATCCAGTTCCGGCGGCTCGAAATCCGGCATGAACGACACTGCGATGCCGACCAGCACGATGATCAGCGCCGGTTCCAGCCCCCGTCGCTGCGCGATGGCGGTGACCACGATGGCGCCGACGACGACGAGGATCAATTCCATTCGTCGATTCTTTCAGCAACACCGGCGCCGGGCGTGACCCGAATGCATCACACCTGACAGCTCGGACACCAGAACAGGTTGCGGCCTTCCAGCACCTTGGTCAGCACCGGTGTACCGCAGAGCCGGCAGGCTTCGCCGGCGCGGCGGTAGACGTAGGTGCGGGGCCGGCCGGGACCGTAGGCGGGGGCACCGTGGTCGTCTTCGGGCCGGATCACGATGATCTTGCCGGCCCGCACCCCGACCTTCATCAGCGCCACCAGATCGCTCCACAGCGCGGCGAACTCGTCGGCGGTGATCGACGTGCCGGGCCGGAACGGGTCGATGCCGTGCCGGAACAGCACCTCGCTGCGGTACACGTTGCCGACTCCGGCCAGCACCGACTGGTCCATCAGCAGTGCGGCAATCGTGCGGCGGGACTTGACGATTCGTGCCCAGGCCAGGTCCGGGTCGGCGTCCGGGCGCAGCGGGTCGGGACCGAGGCGGGCCACCACCTCGGGTACCTGCGCCTCGTCGATCACCTCGCAGCGAGTCGGGCCGCGCAGGTCGGTGCCGTACTCGGCGCCGATCATCCGCATCCGTACCTGGCCGACCGGGTCGGGGATGTCGTTGGTCCGGAACTCGGTGAAGGTGCCGTAGATGCCGAGATGGATGTGTACGACGTGGCCGCCGTCGTAGTGGTGGAACAGGTGCTTGCCCCACGCGTCGGCGCTGCGCAACACTCGGCCGTCGAGCAACGCCGCGCCCTGGCTGAACCGGCCCTGCGGACTGCCGACGCGCACCGGGCGCCGGCCGTACCGGCGCTGATGCAGCCGCGCCAGTCGGTGCAGGGTATGGCCTTCAGGCACGGAAGCAGTTAGGCGCCGGGCACTGCCGGTGCGTCGTGGGTGCGCTCGTACTCGGCCAGGATGTCGATCCGGCGCTGGTGCCGGTCGGCCTGTGACCACGGGGTGGCCAGGAACGCGTCGACGATGGCCAGCGCCTCTTCGGTGCTGTGCATCCGGCCGCCGATCCCGATCAGTTGGGCGTTGTTGTGCTCACGGGCCAGTTTGGCGGTCTCGACGCTCCAGGCCAGCGCGCAGCGGGCGCCGGGCACCTTGTTGGCCGCGATCTGCTCACCGTTGCCCGAACCGCCCAGCACGATGCCCAGGCTGCCCGGGTCGGCAACGGTCTTGGCGGCCGCGGCGATGCAGAACGCCGGGTAGTCGTCCTCGGCGTCGTAGGCGAAGGCCCCGCAATCGACCGGTTCGTGGCCGGTGGACTGCAAGTGCTCGAGGATGGCCTGCTTGAGTTCGTATCCGGCGTGATCGGCACCGAGGTAGACGCGCATGCCGGTTACCCTACTGCGTCTGCTGCGGCACCCCGGCGGCTGCCGGGCGCTCAGAGTTCGGCCTGCTACACCGATCTCAAGCGCCGCGCGCCAGCCAACGTCGACCGCCGCCGTCCCGGATCCGGGTTTCGCTGACCTTGAGGTTGCCCATCACCGGCAGCCCAAGCCGGCGCCGCAGCCGGAAGTCCGCTACCTGCAGTCGGTAGGCCAGCTGGAAGGCCACCGGATTGATCAGCGGGTCGATCCGGCGCAGCAGCGCCAGCACCCGGTCGAACTTGCGTTGGTCGGCATCGGTCCAGCTCCAACCCATCAGTTCGCGGAACTCCGGCGGCAGCGTGGCCTTGGTGAGGAACTGATAGAACGGGCCCGGCAGCCGGGCCAGCGCGTAACCGATTGGGCCCCAGGCTTCCCCGACGAAGGTCAGGTTGGACAGCGTCACGAACTCCTGGCGCACCACCGGATCGATACGCAGCTCGGGCAGGGTGGCCTGCCAGCGCGCGGTGTACTCCGCCCAGGTCTGCGGCCAGTCCGACGGTGCGCAGTTGACGCCGGTGGCCAATGGTTCGGCGGCGCGGGTCAATGCGTCGAGGGTGTCCTCGTCCAGCGGCCCGTACAGGAAGGTGTACTGGTCGAGATAGAACTTGAATAGGCACATCGCGACCCAGACCTGCAGTTCGCGGCTGTTGCCGCTGTAGCGGACCGGGCTGTCGTCCTCGGAGTGCACCGCCTTGTGCACCTCGGCGACCGCGCTGCGCATGACCGCGCGGTCCTCGTCACTGCCGAGCACCGAAAGCGCCAGGTATTGGCCCGTGGTGCGAGCCCGCTTCAATGGGTACCGGCGCGGACTGCCGGACTGCACGCGGCTCTCGCTGACACCGTGGCCGACCGGCGGCAGCGACAGCTGCATGATGATGTTGGCCACCGGGTTGATCAGGCCGACCAGCGTCAACAGATCCCGCAAGTGCCGAGGTGTGCGCCTCCCGCGACGCGGGGCGATCGGCTGCATCCGGCTTCGAATCGGCACGCTCACGGTGACCTCGCTATCTGAAAACCATTGTTGTCAGATTGTGCGCGCACCCGACCGGGTTGTCAACGCTCCAAGAACCCGCTCGCAGTCAGCGCCGCGGCGGGTCCCGTCGGCTTCGGCACATCACCCGGATTACCTACCGCCGCCACCGCAACCCCCTGCCGCTACTCAGTCGAGCCCGCATACGGCCCAGGCTTCGTCGTGGGCTGCCTGCGCGACCGCAATGTCGTACGGCGGCGGAACTGCCAGCCCTCGTTCTCGAACCTTGCCGTAGGCGCTCATCCGGGCGTAGTACACCGAGACGACATCGGTGAGGGCCACCCGGACCCGGGTGCTGGCGTGCGGGTTCTCAGCCAGAGCATTCTGTAAAGCTGTCGCGCCGGGAAGAAGTTCCAGTGCCGACTTGTCGTCCTTCGGCGTCGCGGCGTTGATGATGGCGTACTTGGTGCACAGCTCGACATCTTGGGAGTGCACTTCGGCGGCCGAGGGCGCTTCGGTGTCGAGCGTCGGCGCCGCCGGCACGTCGGCAACCGGTTCACCTTGTGGCGCCGGTTGCGCCCCCGTTCCGCGCAGGGCGGCCCCGACGATCCCGCCGACAACCAATGCGATCAGCGCGGTGACGGCGATGGCCAACGGAACGGCAAGGTTGCGCTGTTTCGGTGGTATCGGCGACCAGGCGGGTGGGGCCCCGATCGGTCCCCGAGCTTGGTCGCCGGCGCCGGACCCGTTGGCTGGATGCGTCATGGCCGCCTTTCCCCGTCATACCGTTGCGCGCTGGGTTCAATCCTGCCGGCTGCGGCGCTGTGTGGGCTCAGTCGAACTCGGGTCCCTCGGTGCGGCTGCGCTTGAGCTCCCAGAAGTGCGGATAGGACGCGAAGATCACCGAGGCGTCCCACAGCTTGCCGGCCTCTTCGCCGCGCGGGATCCGGGACAGCACCGGGCCGAAGAACGCGACACCGTTGACGTGAATGGTCGGGGTGCCGACGTCGTCGCCGACGGCGTCCATGCCCTCGTGGTGGCTCTTGCGCAGCGCTTCGTCGTACTGCTCGGAGGTGGCCGCGGCGGCCAAATCGGCCGGCAATCCGACCTCGGCCAGCGACCCGGCGATGACGTCGTCGAAATCCTGGTTGCCCTGGTTGTGGATCCGGGTGCCCATTGCGGTGTAGAGCGGCCGCAGGATCTCCGGCCCCCGGGCAGCCTCGGCGGCAATCGCCACCCGCACCGGACCCCAGGCCTGCTTCATCCGCTCCTGGTATTCCTCGGGCAGGTCACGGCCCTCGTTGAGCACCGCCAGGCTCATCACATGAAAGTTCACCTCGATGTCGCGGACCTTCTCCACCTCGAGGATCCAGCGCGAGGTGATCCAGCACCACGGGCACAGCGGGTCGAACCAGAAGTCGGCGGCGTCCTTCTCGGCCATGGGGTCCTCTCGTCGTAGGCAGTCTGCACTCCGGAGCAACCGGATGAGCGCAGGCTCTGTTCCCGGGTGCTGCTCTGCCCGACGCTACTCCGGGCACTCCCCCACGATCCGACTAGTGTGAGCAGGCGTGGCACTTCCCAATCTGACCCAGATCCAGGCCGTCGAACGCGCAGCCCTGGTCACCGTCGACAACTACCGCATCGACCTCGATCTGACCGACGGCAACGGCGCCCCCGGGGAGCGCACGTTCCGTTCGGTGACCACGGTCGAGTTCGACGCGCTGCCCGGTGCGGACAGCTACCTGGACCTGGCCGCCGAGGCCATCCGTAGCGCCACCCTCAACGGCCGCCCGATCGACGTCTCCGGCTATGACGAGTCCACCGGCATCCCACTGCAGGGGCTGGCCAAACGCAACACCGTAGTGGTCGACGCCGACTGCCGCTACTCCAACACCGGCGAGGGTCTGCACCGCTTCGTCGACCCGGTCGACGGCGAGGTCTACCTGTACTCGCAGTTCGAAACCGCTGATGCCAAGCGGATGTTCGCCTGCTTCGATCAGCCGGATTTGAAGGCCACCTACGACCTGACCGTCACCGCGCCGACCCACTGGCAAGTGATCTCCAACGGCGCCACGGCCAGCGCGGAGCGCGACGGCGCAGCCACCAAGCATGTCTTCGTCACCACCCCGAAGATGAGCACCTACCTGGTGGCGCTGATCGCCGGTCCGTACGCGGTGTGGCGAGACAGCTATGTCGATGAGCACGGCGAAATCCCGCTGGGTCTGGTCTGCCGGGCCTCGCTGGCCGAATTCATGGACGCCGAACGGCTTTTCACCGAAACCAAGCAGGGCTTCGGCTTCTATCACAAGAACTTCGGCATCCCGTACGCGTTCGGCAAGTACGACCAGTTGTTCGTGCCGGAGTTCAACGCCGGGGCGATGGAGAACGCCGGCGCGGTGACGTTCCTGGAGGACTACGTCTTCCGGTCGAAGGTGACCCGCTACTCCTATGAGCGGCGCGCCGAGACGGTGTTGCACGAGATGGCGCACATGTGGTTCGGCGATCTGGTCACCATGCGCTGGTGGGATGACCTGTGGCTCAACGAATCCTTCGCGACGTTCGCCTCGGTGCTGTGCCAGGCCGAGGCCACCGAATACGACACCGCGTGGACCACGTTCGCCAACGTCGAGAAGTCCTGGGCCTACCGCCAGGATCAGCTGCCCTCGACGCATCCGGTCGCCGCCGAGATCCCCGATCTGCATGCCGTGGAGGTCAACTTCGACGGCATCACCTACGCCAAGGGCGCCAGTGTGCTCAAGCAACTGGTTGCCTACGTGGGCCTGGAGCCGTTCCTGTCCGGGCTGCGTGACTACTTCCGCGAGCACGCCTACGACAACGCCACGTTCGCCGATCTGCTTGGTGCACTGGAAAAGTCGTCCGGGCGCGACCTGAGCGACTGGGGCCAGCAATGGCTCAAGACCACCGGTCTGAACACCTTGCGCGCCGACTTCGACGTCGACGCCGACGGCACCTTCACCCGGTTCGCGGTGCTGCAGGACGGCGCCACCCCAGGCGCCGGTGAAACCCGGGTGCACCGGCTGGCCGTCGGCATCTACGACGACGACCCAGCCACCGGCAAGCTGGTCCGGGTGCACCGCGAGGAGCTCGACGTCGAGGGCCCGTCAACCGACGTGCCTGCCCTGCGCGGGGTTTCGCGCGGCAAGTTGATCCTGGTCAACGACGACGACCTGACCTACTGCTCGCTGCGGCTGGACCCGGACTCGCTGCAGACCCTGCTGACCCGGATCGCCGACATCGCCGAGCCGCTGCCCCGCACGATGGCCTGGAGCGCGGCCTGGGAGATGACCCGCGAGGCCGAGCTGCGGACCCGCGACTTCGTGGCCCTGGTCAGCGCCGGCATCGGCGCCGAGACCGAGGTCGGCGTGGCGCAGCGGCTGCTGCTGCAGGCCCAGACCGCGTTGGGTTCCTATGCCGAACCCGAATGGGCGCGCACCAAGGGCTGGCCGGCGTTTGCCGACCGGCTGCTGGAATTGGCCCGCGGCGCCGCGCCCGGGTCGGATCACCAGCTGGCGTTCGTCAACGCACTGTGCAGCTCGGTGCTCTCCACTGGGCACGTCGCGGCGCTGGCCAACCTGCTGGACTCCGACCCGGCCGATTCGGGCCTCCCAGGCTTGGTGGTCGACACCGACCTGCGCTGGCGCATCGTGACCGCGCTGGCCGGTGCCGGCCACGTCGACGCCGATGGGCCGGCCACCCCGTTCATCGACGCCGAAGCCGCGCGCGACAACACCGCCGCCGGTCAGCGCAACGCTGCGGCCGCCTCGGCCGCCCGGCCGCAGCCCGACGTCAAGCACGCCGCCTGGCAGCAGGTGGTCGAGGACGACACGCTGGCCAACATCACCGCGCGCTCGATCATCGCCGGGTTCAACGCACCCGGACAGGCCGAGCTGCTGGCGCCGTACACGCAGCGCTACTTCGAGGCGGTGCGCGGGGTGTGGGACCGGCGTTCCAGCGAGGTGGCGCAGACCGTGGTGATCGGGCTGTACCCGTCGTCGGATATCAGCGATGCGGCGGTGGCGGCGGCCGACCGGTTCCTGTCGGATCCGGAGCTGCCGTCGGCGCTGCGCCGGCTGGTGGTCGAGGGCCGCGCCGGGATCGTGCGTTCGCTGCGCGCCCGCCACTTCGACTCGGCCTGACCGAGAACGCCGAAAGCCGCCTGTTCGGGTGCGAACAGGCGGCTTTCGGGATAACTGGATTACGGCCGGGAGATCGCCGCGCTCATCACGCGGACCGCGCTGACCAGACCGTCGATCAGGTTGCCTTCCTTGAACGACGCGGCCGCTGCCGAAACACCCAGCGGGGCAGCCGACTCGGCGCCGCGATTGGCCACACCGGCGCCGTAGACCACCTCGACCGCATGCTGATCCGGCGAAACCGCAATCAGCACAGCGTCGTTGGGGGTGGGCACCTTGGCCAGGATCTTGCGGGCCTCGGCGGCCGGGTCGGCGCCCAGGTCTCCGATGTAGACCGCGAAGCGGGCCTTGGAATCGCGCGAACCGTACTTCAGGGTGTCGTCGAGCAGCACCCGGTCCTTGATCGAGAACGGGAAGTCCTCGGACAGCTCACCGGGCTCGGTGACGCCGGAGAGTCGGCCGCTCGAGGTGATCGCCCAGCCGTACGGCAGGCTGTCCGGATCGACCAGCGTGGTAGCTACGGTCGTGTGCTCACCACTTGCCACTTGCGCCACCTCCCACGGTGAACTCGGCGTGTCCATGGCCGTGCCCGGGGGCACCGACCTTCTCATCGACGGCGGCCCACAGGATGGGCCCGTAGGTCCACCGGTCAGGCAGCTGGTAGGACGCCGGGTGCGGGTTCTTCTTGGTCATGGTCAAGAGGAACAACACGACGAACAAGGCGAGGGGGACTCCCCCCAGCACCGAATGGATGATCGCGGTTTCACTCACGCGCCTAACCTATCGCAGCCGCCCAGCGAAGTCGGCCCAAGGGCACGACAACATCAGAAAAGCCGTCAGGCCGCGCCCTCACCACCGAGGTAGCGCACCCACGCCGGGTCGAGTTCCTTGACCGTCGCCAGCAGCCGCCAGTGCTGCCCCTTGGGCGGCAACGGCGCCAACCGCAACGTCCAGCCGAGTTCGGCGAGCAGCTTGTCGGCCTTGCGGTGGTTGCAGGTCGAACAACACGCCACGCAGTTCTCCCAGGTGTGTTCACCGCCGCGGCTGCGCGGCACCACGTGGTCGACGGTGTCGGCCTTGTTCCCGCAGTACGCGCAGCGAAACCGGTCCCGGTGCATGAGCGCGGCCCGGGTCATCGGGATCCGGGCCCGGTAGGGCACCCGGACGTAGCTGCGCAGCCGGATCACCGACGGCACCACGATGGTGTGGGTGGCCGAGTGGATGACCGGTCCGGACGGGTCGTCGTGCACCACGTCGGCTTTGCCGCACAGCACCATCACGATGGCCCGGCGCAGCGGCAGCGCGGTCAACGGCTCGTAGGTGGAGTTCAGCAACAACACCCGTCGCCGGCCCCACAGCGAGGTGGCCTCTGGACGTGCCGAAACCGGTGGCGCGACGGCGACACTGTGCAGCGGCGCCGGTCGTCCTCGGCCCGACGCACCTCGCGGGCCGACTCGGTTGATGCGATTTTTCCGCTGCACCATGTGGTCCTCCGCGAGACAGTCCACCATGGATCGGCCGCCATCGCACGGCTATTTGCGGTGAGTTCGCTGGTCGTTCCGGTGAACACCGGTTGACCGATGTGGACTAGCTTGGAGTCAAGCGCACTTGGCGGGAGATGGGATGACCTACGGCGGTTACGGCCCCGGGCCGAACGATCCGCAGTATCCGCAGGGCCAGCCGTACTATCCGGGACCTGCGGGGTCACCGGCCGGCTACCCGAACGCCGGGACTCCCCCGCCCAGCTACCCCGGGTATCCCGACGCCAGCGGTCCGGTGCCCGGGTATCCCGCCAGCGGTCCGGTGCCCGGGTATCCCGGCGGTCCCGCACCCGGTTACCCCACCGGCGGTTCGCCGCAGCCCGGCTATCCGGCCGGTCCCCCGCCGGGCTACCCCCAGCAGCCGCCGGTGCTGGAATATCCGTCCTCGGAGGCCAACACCAACGCGACCCTGTCGGTGGTGTTCGCCTTCCTGTTCGCACCGGTGGGCGCGGTGCTCGGGCACGTGGCGCTCGAACAGATCCGGCGCCGCGGCGAACACGGACGCGACCGCGCCCTGGTCGGCCTGACCCTGTCCTATGCCTTCACCCTGCTGGCCGTGATCGGCCTGGTGGTCTGGGCGGTGATTCCGTCGTCGTCGCCGACGAGCACGACGGCGTCCGAGCCCGGCGCACCGGAGCTCACGCTGCCGTCGGCCGCGCCCACCACCCCGTCCGAACCGGACGGGGTGCGTCCGGGTGAGCTGCCCAGGCTGATGCTGTCGGTCCCGGAAGCCAGCAACATCCTCGACGCGCCGGGGCTCAAGGACCAGACCACACCCCCGAGTTCGCAGGGCTCCACCGCCAGCGAGCCCGACACCGTGGACCCGGCCGAATGCGCGGGCGCGGTCAGCGGCAGTTCCGAGACCTACGAGGGCAGCAAACCGACCGGGATCGAGCGCGCGTTCTACGGCGATTCGAGCACCGCCACCGCCGTCGAACAGGTGGTGTCGTCGTACTCCGACGCCGCCGCCGCGACCGAGGTGTTGACCCGCGCCACCCGGCAGTGGGTGCAGTGCGCCGATCAACGGGTGACCAGCTCGGGTGCCAGCGGGTCTTCGCTGAGTTGGCAGGTGGGCACCCCGATCGCCGAGTCGGATCGGGTCAGCGTGCGCAACACCGTCATCTCGCTGCGCAGCGCCGACGGCCGCGGCGGCTCGCTGGACCTGCCGCAGGCCCGCATCCTGGCGGTGAAGAACAACGTGGTGATCGACATCGGTGTGATCGCCAAGCAGATCGGCGCCGGCCCGGACCGGATGGTCGCGGAGATGCTGGCCCGAATTCCGGACTGAGCCCGATCGGGGACAATGGATCCGATGCAACCCGAAACCGAGCACTCCTACTACGACGCCGTCGGCGGCCACGCGACGTTCCAGAAGATCGTGTCGCGGTTCTACGAGCAGGTTGCCGAGGACGAGATCCTGCGGCCGATGTACCCCGAAGAGGACCTGACCGGGGCCGAGGACCGGCTGCGGATGTTCCTCGAGCAGTACTGGGGCGGCCCGCGCACCTACTCCGACCAGCGTGGACATCCGCGGCTGCGGATGCGCCATGTGCCGTACAAGATCGGCCCGATCGAACGGGACGCCTGGCTGCGCTGCATGCACACCGCGATCGCCGAGATCGACTCCGAGACCATGGACGACGCGCACCGCAAGATGCTGGTCGAGTACATCGACATGGCCGCCGAGATGCTGGTGAACTCCTCGTTTTGAGCCGTTGCGGTCCGGTTCAGCGCAGCACCAACGCCGGATCCCCGCGGCGGCGATAGACCGAGCCGAATCGTGCGTCGATGCGCAGCCACGCCGGTAGCGCCCGCACCCGCACGATCTCGTCGGCGGCCACCGAATCCGGCGCCAGTTCGTCGGCGGACAGGTTCTGCGGCAAGAAGCCCATCGCGGTCAACGCGAAGACGCAGCGCATCGGCACGCCCACCGCGACGCCGTCGCCGCTCACCTCGATGACCTCCTGATCCAGCAGCGACGGCGGCGGCCCGTGCGCGCCGCTGTGCTCGCGGGCCAGATCCACGCCACGCTGGGCCAGATCCAGCATCACCCGGGCCGGGACGTCATCGACATGCACGAAGCCGGAGTCCGGCGGCAGCACACCGTGCCAACTGGAGTCCATCGCAAAGCCCGGGTCGACGAAGCCGTCGGCGCCGGCCGACGCCTGGGCCAGGTTGTTGGCGAGCGCGTCGGCGCCGGCCGACAAGTCGGCCGGATTCACCCGGCCGCGCAGCACCCGCGCCGCCAGCACATCGAAACCCGTTGCCACCCAAGCGACGACGGTCCCGGGGTCGCGAATCCGCAGGCGCACCACCGCGGTCTCGTCCAGGCGCAGCACCCGGTTGACGAAGGTGCCCAGATCGGCGCGGTCGGCCGGATCCGGCAGCCAGATGCCCCGCTCGGTTATCGCAACCACCGCTGGAGGTAGGCCCGGTGCTCCGGGGACAGCCGGACCAGCTTCTGCTCATCGATGTCGAAAGCCGCCAGCTGGGTCTCGCCGATCACCGCCGGGCGCGAGTCGGGGTCGGCGTTGACCGAGCGCACCTCGTAGCCGAGGGTGAAATCCACTGCGCGCAACCGGTTCACCCAGATGGTCACCTGCAGCGGCGAGTCCTCCAGCCGCAGCTGACCCTTGTAAGACACCTTGACCTCGGCGATCAGCAGCCCGGTGGTGGTGATCGTGGGCCCGAACGCATCAGCCAAGAACGGGACCCGGGCCTCCTCCAGGATGGTGACCATGGTCGCGTGGTTGACGTGCTGATACATGTCGATGTCCGACCAACGAATCGGTACGGGCGTGACGAAGCGTTCGGTCAAGTGGATGCTCCAGTTCCGGTGGTTCTCGTCATGTTGCGGATCTGACGCGCGGCCACCGACAGGGTGGCCAGGTCGCGGTCGTCGTCAGCATAGATCTCGGCCAACGTGTTCCGCGCACGCTGTAGCCGAAACTCGTTGGTGTGCTGCCACTCCTGGATCTTCTGCTCGCCGGTCTCGTCCGGCTCCCCGACCGCGAGCACATCGATGGTCAACGCGCGCAGTGAGCTGTAGATGTCGTCGCGCAACGCCAACCGGGCCAACGCATGCCAGCGGTCATCGCGCGGCAGCTGCGACACCGCGGTCATCAGACCGTCGGTGCCCAGATGCGCCATCAACGCGTAGTAGGTGTCGGCCACTTCGACCGGGTCCCGGTCACAGATGTCAGCGACGTCGATGACGTCGAGCAGGCTGTACTGATAGAGCCCGGTGGCCAGGAGGTAGGCCAGGTCGTCGGGCACCCCGTGCGAGGTCAACTCAGCGCAGCCGCGCTCGACGACGGCCCGGTCGTCGCCGCGCAGCCACTCCGACATTCGCGGCGTGAGATCGGCGACTTTGGCTGCGAATCGTTGGATCTCGGCGCCGACGGCCAGTGGCTGCGGGCGGTAGTTGAGCAGCCAGCGTGCCGACCGGTCGACGAGCCGACGCAGATCCAGCGTCATCCGGTCCGAGACGTCGGTGGGAATGTCGTGCTCGGCGCTGGCGGCGCGGATCTGCCGCCACACCTGGCCCACTTTGAAGATCGCATCGGTGGCCACGTAGGTGCGCACCGCGTCGATGGTGCCGACGCCGACGTCCTCGGTCACCCGGTAGGCGTAGGTGATGCCGGCGGTGTCGATGACGTCGTTGGCCAGCATGGTGGTCACGATTTCCCGGCGCAGCTGATGGGTACGGATCTCGGCACCGAACCGCTCGCGCAGCTGACTCGGGAAGTACAACGGCAGCCGGGAGGCGAACACCTCTTGATCGGGTAGGTCGCTGGCCAGGATGTCGTCCTTGAGCGCGAGCTTGACGTGCGCCATCAAGGTGGCCAACTCCGGCGAGGTCAAACCCTGCCCGGCATCGATGCGGCGCCGAATCTCCTTGTCCGCCGGTAACGCTTCGAGCTCGCGGTTCAAACCGCGGTTGGCCTCGAGGTCCTTGATCTGGCGGGCGTGCACGTTGAGCAGACTCGGCGCGTTGGCCCGACTGGTGCCCATCAGATCGTTTTGTGCGGAGTTGTCGGCCAACACCAGCTCGGCCACTTCCTCGGTCATCGACTCGAGCAGACCACCGCGTTCGCGGCGGTCGATCTTGCGGTGGGTGACCAGCGAGTCGACCAGGATCTTGATGTTGACCTCGTGGTCGGAGCAGTCCACCCCGGCCGAGTTGTCCAGCGCGTCGGTGTTGATCCGGCCGCCGGCCAGGTCGAACTCGATCCGGCCGCGCGGGGTCACCCCAAGGTTGCCGCCCTCGCCGATCACCTTGGCGCGCACCTGGTTCCCGTTCACCCGCAGCGGGTCGTTGGCGCGGTCGCCGACGTCGGCATCGGATTCGGTCTCGGCTTTGATGTAGGTGCCGATGCCGCCGTTCCACAACAGGTCCACCGGTGCCGTCAAGATGGCCTTGACCAGCGCCGGTGGAGTCAGTTCGGTGACGTTCTCGCCGAGGCCGAGGCGCTCCCGGACCTGCGGGCTGATCGGGATCGACTTCTGGTCGCGGCGGTACACCCCGCCGCCCTCGGAGATCAACGCGGCGTCGTAGTCCTCCCAACTCGAGCGCGGCAGTTCGAACAGCCGCTTCCGCTCGGCCCACGAGCCGGCGGCGTCCGGGTTCGGGTCGAGGAAGACGTGCATATGGTTGAACGCGGCCACCAGCCGAATGTGCTTGGACAGCAACATGCCGTTGCCGAACACGTCACCGGCCATGTCGCCGATGCCGACCGCGGTGAAGTCTTGCGCCTGGGTGTCGACGCCCATCTCCCGGAAGTGGCGTTTGACGCTTTCCCAGCCACCCCGGGCGGTGATGCCCATCGCCTTGTGGTCATATCCCACCGAGCCGCCGGAGGCGAACGCGTCGCCGAGCCAGAAGCCGTAGGAGTCGGCGACCCCGTTGGCGATGTCGGAAAACGTCGCGGTGCCCTTGTCGGCCGCCACCACCAGGTAGGCGTCATCACCGTCGCGGCGGATCACCTGCGACGGGGGTAGCACTGCGCCGCTGGATTTTTCGACGTTGTCGGTGATATCCAGCAGACCGGCGATGAACAGCCGGTAGCAGGCCACGCCTTCGGCGCGGGTGGCTTCCCGGTCGGCGGCAGCGTCGCCGGTGGGCAGCGGCGGGTTCTTCACCACGAATCCGCCCTTGGCGCCGACCGGGACGATCACCGCGTTCTTCACGGCTTGCGCCTTGACCAGGCCCAGGATTTCGGTGCGGAAGTCTTCACGACGGTCCGACCAGCGCAGTCCGCCGCGGGCCACCGGACCGAAGCGCAGGTGCACGCCCTCCACGCGCGGTGAGTAGACGAAGATCTCGAACCGGGGCCGCGGCAAGGGCAGCTCGTCGATCAGACCGGGGTTCAGCTTCACCGACACCGCACCCAGGCCGCGAGCCGAATTGTGCCGGGTGACGAAGTAGTTGGTGCGCAAGGTGGCCTGGATCAACGAGGCGAAGGCACGCAGCACCCGGTCGGTGTCCAGGCTGACCAGCGCATCGATGTCGGTGGCGACGGCCGCGGCGGCGGCTTGCGCCCGGCGCGCCTTGGCGGCATCGTCCTGGTTCGGGTCGAACAGCGCCTCGAACAGTTCGACCAGCGAGCGCGCGGTGTGCGGGTGGTCGTTGAGCACGTTTTCGATGTGGGCTTGGCTGTAGGGAAACCCGCCCTGGCGCAGGTACTTCGCATAACAGCGCAGGATCATCACCTGCTGCCAGGTCATGCCGGCGCGCAGAACCAGTTCGTTGAACCGGTCGATCTCGACCGAGCCGCGCCAGATCGCAGTCACCGCGTCAGCGAAACGCGCTGCCATCGACTCGAATTCGTCATCCGGGGCTGCCGGAATGCCGACTTGACGGGATACCCGGAACTGGTAGATCCAGACCGGTAACCCGTCCGGGCGGGTGACGGTGAACGGTCGCTCGTCGAGCACCACCACACCCATGCACTGCAGCATCGGCAGCAGCTCGGACAACGACGCCGAACGCCCACCGAGGTACCAGGTCAGCCGGGCGTCCTCGTCGCTGCGGCCGTCGGCGAACACCAGCTGCACCGAATCACCGTGCAACTTCTGGATGACCGCGATGTCGGCCAGCGCATCGACCGGCTCGACGATCTGCTTGTAGCTTTCTGGGAACGCCGACGCGTAATGCTCGGCGTAGCTCTGCGATACGTCGCTGGTCCCCAGCGCGGCGAGCAGCCGATCGGCCCAGGTGCGTGCCGCTTCGGCCAGCAACGCCTGGATCCGGTTCTGGTTGGCCCTGGTGACGTCTGCGCTGGCACCACCGTCGGGCATCTTGACCGAGAAGTGCACCACGGCCCACGGCGACTCGCTGACCCGCGCGGCGTAATCGATTCCCACACCGCCGAATTCACGCACCAAGATGTCTTGCATGTGCAGCCGGACCGCGGTGGTGTAGCGGTCTCGCGGCAGGTACACCAGGCACGATACGAAGTGGCCGAGCTGGTCGGTGCGGGCGAACAGCAGCGTGCGGCGCCGCGAGCCCAGGCCGATCACCGCCATCGCCATGTCGTGCAACTGGCGTGCGGTCAGCGCGAACAACTCTGCCCGCGGGACGGTTTGGATCACGTCGAGCAGCAACTGCGGCGGCCGGGCCGGGTCGGCATTGGCGATCGTCACAGCGTCGTGCACCCGGCCGGCGATCATCGGGATGTCCAGCACGTTGGTGTTCATCGCGGCGACGGTGAACAGCCCGACGAAGCGATGTTCGGCCGGGGTGCCCGAGCCGCCGTCGCGGACCACCACCACGTACGGGTAGGAGCCGTAGCGCAGATAGCTGGCAATGTTGGCATGCGCCAACACCACCGGGTGCTCGACATCGGTCAGCGGCGGCAGGTCACCCTCGCGCAACCGCAGTACCCCGAGACGGCTGGCCGGGTCGGGCTGGCCGTCGCCGTCGACCAGCGGACAGCGTTGATATCCCAGCAGCACGAAGTTGTCGGCGGCCAGCCAACGCAGGAACTCGGCGATGTCGTACTGATCCGACGGCGCCGGGTCCAAGTCTGCGTCGTCGAACTCGGCGGCCACCGCGAGCAGGTGCTTGCGCATCGCGTCGGCGTCGGCGGCCACTTGTTGACTGTCGGCCAGCGCATCCGGGATGGAACGCTGCGCGGTCTGCAGTGCGCCGCGGTTCACCGCCGGGCCCAGCGGCACGTGCAGCCAGACCTCGGCGCACTCGCCGGGGCCGGGTTCGTCACCTGAGCGCAGATCCAGCAGCGCGCCGTCGGATCCGCGGCGCACCAGCAAGCTGGGATGCATGATCGCCAGGTAGGGCACGCCCAACCGGTGCAAGAGCACGGTCACCGCATCGATCGACATCGCGGTCTGATCGCTGATCACCTGCAGCGCCAACCCGGCGCCACTGCCGTCCGCCGAACCGGCCACCGCGGTCAGCACCTGTCCGGGGGCGCGCTGGGCAGCCAAATCGAAGTGGGCTTCCAGCACTGCTTCTGCAAGCAGCTCGGTGTCAGGTGACTGTGCCGGTCCGCCGGTCGCGGCGGCGTCGGCGTACTGGCCGTCGCCGCCTGGTAGCAGCACGCTGTCCAGGTAGGCCTGACGCAGGGCGTCGCGCCGGTCGGGTTTGAGCTGGTCCCACCGCAGGGCCGACTGGCCCGTCGCGCTGTCGCTACCCTGTCCGGCACCCGTCATGCGCACGACTCCTGACTCGCCCCGGGACCCGGCTCCGTTGGCGGGCACCCGAGGGTCACATTAGTCGCGGGTCAGCTTGCGGTGGGTCACCCTGTGCGGACGCGCTGCTTCCTCACCGAGCCGTTCCACCTTGTTCTCCTCGTAGGCACCGAAGTTGCCCTCGAACCAGAACCAGCTGGCCGGATTGTCGTCGGTGCCCTCCCACGCCAGGATGTGCGTGCAGGTGCGGTCCAGGAACCAGCGGTCGTGGCTGATCACCACGGCACACCCGGGGAAGTTCTCCAGCGCGTTCTCCAGCGAGCTGAGCGTTTCGACGTCGAGATCGTTGGTCGGCTCGTCGAGCAGGATCAGGTTGCCGCCCTCCTTGAGGGTCAGCGCCAGGTTCAACCGGTTGCGTTCACCGCCGGAGAGCACCCCGGCCGGCTTCTGCTGGTCGGCGCCCTTGAATCCGAACGCCGAGACGTAGGCCCGGGACGGGATCTCGTTCTGCCCGACTTCGATGTAGTCGAGGCCGTCGGAGACCACCTCCCAGACGTTCTTCTTCGGGTCGATGCCGGCGCGGCTCTGGTCGACGTAGGACAACTTGACCGTGTCGCCGACCCTGACGGTGCCGCTGTCCGGCTCTTCGAGGCCGACGATGGTCTTGAACAGCGTGGTCTTGCCGACGCCGTTGGGGCCGATCACGCCGACGATGCCGTTGCGCGGCAGGGTGAAGGACAGGTCCTTGATCAGCTGCCGTCCGGCGAAGCCCTTGTCCAGGTGCTCGACCTCGACGACCAGGTTGCCCAGCCGCGGGCCGACCGGGATCTGGATCTCCTCGAAATCCAACTTGCGGGTCTTCTCGGCCTCGGCGGCCATCTCCTCGTAGCGCTGCAGTCGGGCCTTGTTCTTGGCTTGCCGGGCCTTGGCGCCGGAGCGCACCCAGGCCAGCTCGTCCTTAAGCCGCTTCTGCAGCTTCTGGTCCTTCTTGCCCTGGACCTCGAGCCGTTCGGCCTTCTTCTCCAGGTAGGTCGAGTAGTTGCCCTCATACGGGTAGGCTCGGCCGCGGTCGAGTTCCAGGATCCACTCGGCGACGTTGTCCAGGAAGTACCGGTCGTGCGTGACGGCCAGGATGGCGCCCGGATAGTTGGCCAGGTGCTGTTCGAGCCACTGCACACTCTCGGCGTCGAGGTGGTTGGTCGGCTCGTCGAGCAGCAGCAGGTCCGGCTTGCTCAGCAGCAGCTTGCACAGCGCCACCCGGCGCCGTTCACCACCGGACAGATGGGTCACCGGCTCGTCCGGCGGTGGGCAGCGCAACGCGTCCATCGCCTGTTCCAACTGGGAGTCGATGTCCCAGGCGTCGGCGGCGTCGAGCTCTTCCTGCAGCTTGCCCATCTCTTCCATGAGCTCGTCGGTGTAGTCGGTGGCCATCAGCTCGGCGACCTCGTTGTACCGGTTGAGCTTGGCCTTGATCGGCACGCCTTCTTCGACGTTCTCGCGGACCGTCTTGGTGTCGTCCAGCGGCGGCTCCTGCTGCAGGATGCCGACGGTTGCACCGGTGGCCAGGAAGGCTTCGCCGTTGTTGGCCTTGTCCAAGCCCGCCATGATCCGCAGCACGCTGGACTTACCGGCCCCGTTGGGGCCCACCACGCCGATCTTGGCGCCGGGGAGGAAGTTCAGCGTGACGTCGTCGAGGATGACCTTGTCGCCGTGCGCCTTGCGGACCTTCTTCATCGTGTAGATGAACTCAGCCATGCCGCAGTGTCGCCTTTCTGATCATTGGGGATTGCTCGCAGACCATCCTAGGCGTGTGCAAACACCGGCATGACCGGGGCGCACTCAGCTCATGCAGCCACGCCCCGGCCGCAGCGGCTCAGACCGACAGCGGGACCGCCGGCTCGACCGGGTAGGGGACGGCTTCGTCCGGGGCGGACTCACCGTCGCTCACCTCGGCGGTGGGCTCGGGCGGATCAACCCCTTCCACCCTGGACAGTTTGGCCAAGTAGACCGAAAGGTCCGGCCCTACCGCGGTGGCCCGCATCTCGAGCGAGTTGCGCCGGACGCCGTCGCGGTCCTCGTATTCATTGGTTTGCACCGTGCCGACCGCCACGACGAGGGTGCCCTTGCCGAGGCTGGAGATCACGCCGGTGCCCAACTTGCCCCAGCAGTTGACGTTCAAGAACAACGAGTTGACCGACTCCCACACGCCCTCGGCGTTGCGGCGACGGGCATTGCTGACCATTCGGAACTTGACGACGTCATCATTGCCGACCTGTCGCTTGGTCGGGTTACTCACGAGCCGCCCGACGACGGTCATCTGTGTGTCTGACATTGTGCTTCCTTTCCTGCACTTCTCACTGGATGTGATGGCTCCACTAAGCCCCTGGGCGGCGACGAATACGTGCGCGGTGGCCCAGCAACCGGGCCGGCCTGTGGATGAAGTCGGAACTGTGGAGTCGCGCTAATACCTGTCAACCGCTAGGTTTGATTGATGGCTGCTGAACAGGCTGTTTGGATCACCCGTCGCGCCCAAGCCGACGTCGACGCCGAGTTGGCGACCAGCCACGGGCCGCTGGCCGGCCTGCGGTTGGCGGTCAAGGACAACGTCGACGTCGCCGGGTTGCCCACCACGGCCGGCTGCCCGGAATTCAGCTACGCACCCGGGGCGGACGCCGCCGCGGTGGCCGCCTTGCGGGCAGCCGGTGCGGTGGTGGTCGGCAAGACCAATCTCGATCAGTTCGCCACCGGTCTGGTCGGGACCCGCTCGCCCTACGGCGCAGTCCCCGACAGCCGGCGACCCGACTACATCAGCGGTGGGTCAAGTTCGGGTTCGGCGGTCGCCGTCGCACTCGGGCAGGCCGATATCGCGATCGGCACCGACACCGCCGGGTCCGGCCGGGTCCCGGCGGGTCTGCAGGGCATCGTCGGCATCAAACCGACGGTCGGGGTGATCCGCACCGACGGCGTGGTGCCCGCGTGCGAGTCCTATGACTGCGTGACGATCTTCGCCGGCGACCTGGCACTGGCCAACCGCGCGATGGCCGCGATGGCCGCCGGAGCCGCCGGCCGGCCCTGGCCCGCCGACACCCCGCTGGCTGCTCCCCCGCGCCCGGTGGTCGCGGTGCCGGCCGCGTTGCCCGAGCTGGACGCGGACTGGCGCGCGGCCTTCGCCGCGGCCACCCAGCGCCTGGCGGCGGCCGGCGCGCAGATCGTCGAGATCGACATCGAGCCGTTCCTGGCGGCCGCCCGGTTGCTCTACGACGGCGCGCTGGTGGCCGAGCGGTACGCGGCCGTCGGCGCCTTCCTGGACGCTCACCCGGAGGCCACGATCGACCCGGTGGTGGGCGCCATCATCGGCAACGCCCGGGATCTGCCCGCCCACCAGCTGCTCGCCGATCGCCGTGAGGTGGCGCGGCTGCGGGAGGTTGCGCTGGCCGCGCTCGGCAACGCCGATGTGCTGCTGGTGCCGACCGCTCCGGCGCATCCGCGCATCGACGAAGTGGCCGTCGACCCGGTGCGGGTGAACTCGAAGATGGGTACCTACACCAACTTCTGCAATCTGTTCGATCTGTGCGCGGTGTCGGTGCCGGCCGGCACCGTCGGCGACGCCCAGTTCGGCGTAACCGTGCTGGGCCGGGCGTTCCACGACGCAGTGGTTCTCGACGTCGCCGCGCTGTTCACCGAAACCGCTGCGGTACCGGATGTCTGGCCCTTGGCGGCGGCCGCGCACACCGAGCTGGTTGTGTTCGGTGCCCATCTGCGCGGCGGGCCGCTGGCGCACCAGCTGACCGATGCGGGTGCGCGTTGGGCCGGCGAACTGACCACGGCCGCGCGCTACCGGATGGCGGTGTTGGACAGCCGACCGATCAAACCTGGGATCACCCGGGTTCCCGACGACGCTGCCGGCGCCGCGCTGACCGGGCAGCGCTGGGTGCTGTCGCCGGCTGCACTGGGCGGCTTCCTGGCCGCGCTGCCGCACCCGATGCAGCTGGGCAAGGTCGAGTTCGCCGATGGCAGTTGGCGTACCGCGTTCGGCTGCGACGGCGCAGCAGCCGCGGCCGGCACCGACATCAGCGGCTACGGAAGCTGGCCGGCGGCCCTGGCGGCGGGCGCCGTGGACTGACCGCTGCGCGATCGGCGGTCAGGCCTGCCGGATCGCCCGTTCGCGTTCGTCGAACTGGCGCCGCGAAATCCGGTGCACGCGTTGCATGTCGTCCAGGATGGCGCGCAGTTCGGCCAGGAATGCTTCCCGGCGCTCCCGCAGGTCGGGCGCCGCTTCCAGCAGCTTCTGGTCGGCGATCACCTGTCGGGCAGTCGCGAACAGCAACGCCGATACCGACTCGTTGCTGCGCACCAGGCGCTGCGCGGCGAGCTGGCCGCCAACTCCCAAGGCCCGCTTGGTGAGATCGGCTTCGCTGATGTCGGGGGCCGCGTCGCGCAGCACGTCGGCGACGATCGCGTAGGCCTCGAAGAACGGTCGCAGCATGGCGTGCGACATCAGCGGACTCTTGGCGAAGAGCAGCTGCTCGACGCCGGGCCTGCCGTCGGCGACCAGTTTCTCCCAGCCCTCGTACCAGGACATCTCCTCGGCGATGTGTTCCCGGAAGGTCGCCGAATCGGCGAAGTAGAACTCGAACTTCAGCAGATCACGCAGCCGCATCACCTGGGCCCAGAAGACGTCGAGGTGGTCCCCCTCGGCCCGGGCCGCGTGCGCCAGCGCGAGCTCGGCGATCGAGGTCTCCAAGAACGCGTGGATGATCGAATTGCGGTAGAACGCCGCTTCCAGTTCGTCTTCGGGAGCGATCCGCCATACCGGTTCCCGTCCGCCGCCGACCCTCGTGACCGGGTGCCCGCCGGACAACGCATCCAGAGCGGACTGCACCCCGTCGGGTGTGTGCAGGCGCAGCAGACTGTCAGTCACCGGTGTTCCCTTGCGCTGCAGGTAATCCAGGGAATCCTGCAGGGTGTGGTGCACCTGGGTGAGAGTGAGCGCGGCCCCGCGCGCGGTCAGCAGCAGTGCCGAGACCAAGCCGGTCGCGGTGATCGGGGTGACCGCCTGGATCCGCCAGGCCACTTCGATGGCCATCCGTTGCATCGCCAGCCGTTTGGCCGCCGGGTCGGTGGCGGTCTCGCCGTGCGGGGCACCCAGGTATTGGCGCATCGACACCGCGGGCGGGAACCGCACGTAGATCTTGCCGAAATTGCGTTCGCCTTGCGCCTTGATGAAGTTGTACAGCCAGCCGAGGCCCTCGGGGGTCTTCTCGCCGCCACGCGCGTACGCCGCGTACTCGCTGGTTTCGTGCAGTTGGTCGAAGCTGATCGACACCGGCTGCAACAGGATGTCGTCGCTGCGGCCGTCCAGGTAGGCGTCGGCCACATAGGACAGCAGACCGAGTTTGGGCGGCAACATCTTTCCGGTCCGCGACCGGGTGCCTTCGATGGCCCAGGACAGGTTGAACCGCTTCTCCACGATGTAACCGACGAACTGTCGCAGCACGTACTTGTACAACGGATCGTCGAGCTTGCGGCGGATGAAGATGACACCGGAGCGGCGCATCAGCGGGCCCATGAAGCCGAATGACAGGTTGATCCCGGCGAAGGTGTGCACCGGCGGGAGCCGGTTCTCCTGCATGGCCACCGGCACGATGGCCCCGTCGAGGTAGGAGCGGTGCGAGAACAGCAGCACCGCGGGGTGGGCTTCGAGGTCGTGGCGAAGCTCTTCGATTTCGGCCGCGTCGTAGTCGATGTTGGGGTCGAAGCCGCGGCTGAAGATGGCGCGGCCCAGATTCGGCATCAGGTCGACCGAGAACCGGCTCCAACCGGTGGCGAGTTCGTCGAGCATCGCGCCGGCCTTCTCCGCCGTGGCGCCCGGAATCTGCTGTAGCCCTTCGGCAAACCGGGTCGAGGCCATGATCTCGGGTTTGATCAGCCGGGGTGACTTGTATTCCGGCCCCAGCAGGCGCAGCTCGATCCGTTCGATGGCCAGGCTGGCCCGGCGCAGTACGAACCGCGCGAAGTCACCCGGGCTGCCGCCGACGGTGAGCTCCTGCCACTGCTTGCGCAGCTCACCGACGGTGGCGGGTTCGCCGGCGACCACGGTGGCCCGGCTGTTGTCGCGACGCAGGATTCGGCGCTGCAGACGTTCGGGTGGGCGGTAGGTGTCACGGCCGGACAGCAGGCCCAGCACCTTGACCCGGGTGGGTAACCCGCCCGGAACCCAGAACACCCGCACCGGCACCACGGTGCGCTCGGCACCGGATTCCAGTTCACCGACCAGGGCGGCCAACGCGTCCGGCGGTGGCTCGTCGGCGGGCAGTTGCAAGACTTCGATGCTGGCGTCCGGATTCTCGCGGCGGTGCCGATCCACCCAGCGGTCCAACAGATCCACTTCGGCCGGGGAGGACGCCGACGCCAACACCAAGGTGTCTCCGGTGATCTCGACCTCGGGCAGGTCGGCCGGGCGCTTGCTCATCGACGGTCCTGGTCTTGTTGGGCCGACGGCTGTGTGGCCGGGGCATCCGGAGTCGGTTCCGGTTGCGGCGCAGTCTTCTTGGCCGGCGTCTTCTTGGCTGCGGTTTTCTTCGCTGCGGCCTTCTTGGCGGCGGTCTTCTTGGCCGGGGCCTTCTTCGCTGCGGCCTTCTTGGCCGGCGCCTTCTTCGCTGCGGCCTTCTTGGCGGTGACCCGCTTGGCGGGACCCGTCAGGTAGGTCGAGATGTCGGGCAACTCGTCCTCGGGCCAGTCGGCCAGCGTATCGACGTAGAGCTGGCGGATACCGGCGATCCGCTCATCCAGGTCGTCTACCGTCCAATCAGCCACGGACACCGGCGGATAGACGATGACGTCGACGCTGCCCGGGTTCATCACCATCGCATCCCGCGCGCCCAGCACCTCGGCGTTGCGGATGACGACGGGCACGATCGGGATGCCCGCCGACATCGCAATCCGGAACGGGCCCTTCTTGAACGGGCCCACCGATGTGGTGTCGATGCGGGTGCCCTCCGGCGCGATCACCACGGACAATCCCTTGCGCGCCAGGTCTTCTACCTGTTTGAGCGATTCCACCGCGGACGCGGTGTCGTCCCGGTCGATGAACACCGCGTCCAACAGTTTGCCCAGTGTGCCCAGCACGGGATCGTCGGCCAACTCCTTCTTGCCCACGCCGGTGAAGTCGCTGCGTACCAGCGCACTGGTGATGACCGGGTCGAAGTTGTTGCGATGGTTGAAGATGAACACCGCGGGCCGTTGCGCGGTCAGGTTCGGGCGTCCACGTACGTTGAGCCGAACACCGCTGGCGGCCAACAACATCGCACCCCAGTTGCCCGTGAAGAAGTTGACCCCGCGACGCCGACTGCGGGTCAGCATGCCCCAGCCGATGGCTCCGGTGGCGATCGGCAACATCGCACCCATGCCGGCCATCGCACGCACGGCGCTGGTGATACCGGTGCCGCCTCGGCTGGAGAACCGCAGGATCGGCCAGCCGCGCTGGCGGGCCACCGCGGCCATCTTGCCTTCCGGGTTGGTCGGCCGTGGATTGCCGACCAGATACATCAAGGCGACGTCCTCGTCACCGTCGGCGTAGAAATAGCTGTCCGCCAGGTTGATTCCGCGTTCGGCGGCGAACTTCTGCACCGCGTTGGCCTTACCCGGCCCCCACAGGATCGGACGTTCGATCTTGCCGGTGACGATGCCGTCGTCGTCGAGCTCGAACCGGTTGGTCAGCATGTTGGGAATGCCCAGGAACTGGGCGACCGGCTCGACCTGGATGGTCAACGCCGATGAACTCAGGCAGACGGTGTGCCCGCGCTCCAGGTGCGCGCGCACCAGCTCGCGCATCTCCGGATAGACCCGCGACTCCACCTTCTGCCGGAACAACCGCTCGCCCACCTGGTCCAGGTCGGTGATCGAACGACCACGCAGCGCCGAGGATGCGGTGGTGATCAGATCCTCGAACTCCGAGCGGCCCAATTGATGGTTGATCCCGGCGAACAGCATGTTCAGGAAGTCGCCCACACCCATCTGCCGACTCAGCAACTGCTCCTGGGTCAGCAGTACACCGGTGAAGCCGGCCACCAAGGTGCCGTCCAGGTCGAAGAACGCCCCGATCTTCGGCCCCTGGGGGCTGGCCTTAATCTCGGCGACCGATCCCGGCAGTCGCAGGTTCTTGGGCGTGCTCATCGGGGCACCTCTTCATTCGTGGTCTCGACGGCGAAGGTGGCCGGCACCGCCCTCGGCGCCGGATCGCCGGCGAGCGCCAGGACTTCGTTGAAACCGTCGAGCAGGCAGCGCGCGAACAGCGCCTCGTCGATGACCGAAGCCCGGTCATAGCGCGCACTGATGGTGCAGTAGCCGCTGCGCGAAACCAGCACCACCATCATCGCCACGCCGGGCAGCGGGCCAAGTCCGTACTGGCGCAACACCTTCGATCCGGCGATGTAGGTGTCTTCCAAGAACACCGGGATGTTGCTGGCCTGCACGTCGGCTGAGATCACCGAACCGGTCATGCCCTCGAGCACCGAATCGGGCAGCAGCGACACCAGCGGCGCCACCGCGCCCATCACGTCGAGTGCGGCCTCTTCGCGCTTCTTGGTCATCTGTTCGCGGATCTTGGCCATCCGCACGGCCGGGTCCGGGGTGCCGACCGGGGCCGCGAGGTTGACGCCGGAGAACCGGTTGCCGCCGGCCGGGTCGGAGTCGGCGCGCAGGTTGACCGGAACGGCCATCGGCAAGGTTGCGATCGGTACGCCCCGGGCCTCGTGATAGAGCCGCAGGGCGCCGCACAGGCCGGCCAGATAGGCGTCGTTGATCGAACCGCCGCCGGCCTTGGCGGCACGGTGCAGATCGGCGAACGGGATGTCGATCGCCTCGCTGCGACTCGACAGGCTGCGCCGGCGCAACAGCGGCGACGGCGCCGCGGCCTGCCGCATCAGATGCCGACCGGAAGAGGCAAAGTCGAGCACGCCGGCGACCGTCGCGCCCGGGTCGGTAATCGCCTTGGCCACCGCACCCACGGTGCCGGTGAGAACGTCGCGCACCGAACCGACGACCGCCCCGGGCAGGTTCCTGATGCCTTGCCGCATCAGGTCATTGGGTGAGAGATCACGCGGAATCGGCAGCGGGGCCTCGGGTTTCGGTGGCGCATCGGGCGTCATGTCGAACAGTTCGGCGAACATCTGCACGCTGCCCACACCGTCGGTGACCGCATGGCTCATGTGCAGTAGTTCCGCGGCGCGCCCGTCGGGCAGGCCCTCGATCAAGGTGGCGCTCCACAGTGGCCGGGAGATGTCCAACGGTGATTGCAGCAGCACTTCGGCCAAATCGAACACCTGGCGCAGGGTGCCCGGTTCGGGAACCCGGACCCGGCGGACGTGGAAGTCGAGGTTGAAGTCCGGATCGATCACCCAACGCGGCGCGGCCGTCGGCAGCGTGGGCATCACGACCTTCTGCCGCAGCCGCGGGATGCGTCGTGAGGCGTTCTCGAAGGTGCTCTGGTAGCGCTGCCAGTCCGGAGCGCTGTCGAGCAGTTCGAGGGCCATGATGCCCGAGCGGGTACGCGGGTTGGCTTCGCCGCGATGCAGCAGCTGGTCGACGGCGCTGAGTTGGTCGGACGGCGGAGCAGCGCCGTTGGGTTCACTCACGGGCGACTCCACCCTCCTGTTTGCTCACCTGGCTTGCCAGCACCACGCTAGCCCGCAGGTCGTCGCGGTGGGACCCGATTCTACGGATCCCGACGCCGCGGTGGCCGGATGAGATTCGTCGTGGACACCAAAGCTGGTGCCGGACGGAAGAATTGGTCCCGGTGGAACTAGCTGACGTGCTGCACTGCGTGAGACATGGCATGCCGTCCGTAAGTGACGCCGAGGAAGTCGGCGACGGAGTCGGTGACCATTTGCGAGCGGACGGTCGCCAGCACGTCGAACCCGTGGTGGGCGTTGGGCAATTCGGCGTGCGCGACCACCGGGGCACCCGCGCTGCGCAACGCCTCGACGAAGCCGGTCGCCTGGGTGTGCGGGATGACGGCGTCGTTGCGGCCGTGCAGCACGAAGAACGGCGGCGCGTCGCGGTGCACGTGGGTCACCGGGGAGGCGAACCGGTACAACTCGGGATCGTCTTCGAAGCGGGTACGCATCACGAACCGTTCCAGGAACGGCAGCATCAACTCGCACATGTGCTCGGGGTTGGTCAGGTCGTAGGCGCCGTAATAGGGCACCACGGCCTGCACCGAGGTGTCGACGTCTTCGAATCCGGGCTGCAATGTGCGATCCTGCGCGGTCAACGCTGCCAGCGAGCCGACATGCGCGCCCGCCGAACCCCCGGTGAGTGCGATGAAGTCCGGGTCGCCACCGAAGTCGGCGATGTTCTGGCGTACCCAGGCGATGGCGCGTTTGACGTCGTGGACGTGGGCCGGCCACGGGGTCAGCGGACTGCGGCTGTAGTTGATCGTGATGCAGATCCAGCCCAGTTCGACCATCCGGCTCAGCAGCGGCACGGCCTGTCCGCGCTTCTCGCTGATCGCCCATGCCCCGCCGGGCACCTGCAGCAGCACCGGGGCGCGATCGCCGGGTTGCAGATCGGGACGGCGCCACACGTCGAGCAGATGGTCGCGCCGTTCGGGGCCGTAGGCGATGTCCTTGGTGGCCGTGGCATAGCGGCGTCGGCGGGTTGCGTGCAGCATGCCGTGAACGCTGTGCCGGCGGACCGCGGACTGCACCGGGTGCACCACCCGCTCGTGGTAGCCGTCGCCGTGCGCCTGGGTGAGCGCTTCGCGTAGCACCGCGTCGGCGCGCTGGGCTGCCAGTGCCCGGGTGACCCGGTGCACCGGGCCCACATCGAGGGTCGACAGTGCATGCCCGGTCAAGACCGGCACGGGGAATTCGGTGGCGGCCCAGCCGGCCACCCAGGCTGCGAGCTGCGGTGCGCCACGCAGCAGAATGCTGGCCGCTCGCCAGGTCTCGGACGGGTCAGCCGCCAACCGCAGGGTCTGGGAACCGGCCCAGGCACAGCTCTTGGACACGTCAGTAACGATGCTCATTGCACCCTCGCGTTTCCGGTGGGCGTTGTTGCCCGCGCTCGACACCGGAACGACCTTCCGGTGTGCCGCCGGTCACACATTAGCGGACTTATGCTGACGAGTCCGTCATTTGGGGTGCGCGTGGCGCTGGCGATCGCAGGACCCCTCGCCAGGGCGTCCCGGGGGCGACATGGAGCGGGCTTCACGCGCCCTGCCTGCACGCAGTGTGCAGCCAAGGTACGCCGAACGGCCCTTTCACGGCCCCTGCCTGCACAGAGTGTGCAAGCAAGGTACGCCGAACGGCCCTTTCACGCGCCCTGCCCGCACACAGTGTGCAAGCAAGGTACGCCGAACAGCCCTTTCACGCGCCCTGACCGCACAGGGTGTGCAACCAGGGCACATGAACCTCCACCGGACGGCCGTCGCGGAGCATATTGCGCACCACTGGTTGGATTAGACTGCGTGCGCGCTGCCTCCGTAGCTCAGTTGGATAGAGCAAGGGCCTTCTAATCCCTAGGTCGCAGGTTCGATTCCTGCCGGGGGCGCCACTTGACCTGCGGCGATGCGATGCCGTGCAAAGTTCGTGCAATAGCGTCATCGCAGGTCGTTCTCCTCTGCGCCGCCGAGGCGCCCGCCCGCCCGACAACATGGCCCGAACCTGCGGTGGCCGTCGTAGGCTCCCGGATATGAGCCGAATCGGAGACTTTCCCGACGACGACGTGGCCGGCTGGATGCAGAAATCCCCCGCGATCGGCACGGCGCTGGCCGGATTCAGCCACGCGGTCTACAACGAGAACCGGCTGCCGATGCGGGTGCGCGAAGTCGCCCGGATGGTGATCGCCCACGACAACGAATGCGCCGTGTGCGTCAACACCCGCGATGCCGACGGCGCGGCCGCCGGGGTCGATGAGGATCTCTACGAGCACATCGCCGAGTGGCGCAGCTGGCCCGGCTACACCGAGCAGGAACGCATCGCCGCCGAATTCGCGCACCGGTTCGGCACCGAACACACCGAGCTGCGCGACGACGAGGATTTCTGGCAGCGGGCCGGCGTGCACTTCTCCGAGGAGCTGCTGGCTGATCTGGCCCTGTCCTGTGCCATGTGGGTCGGGATGGGCCGGGTGCTGCGCACCCTCGACATCGGCCAGGCCTGCAAGCTCACGTTGCCCAGCCGAGCCTGAATCGGGGCCCGCGCGTCGAAGTGGGTTGAAATCCGCGGGAAATGGGCATTGTGCATGCACCGCACGGCCATGTGACCCACCCGGAAGAAGGAGTAGCCGCTGTGCCATCTGCGACCGCCGGCCCCGACAACCCGCAGCAGACCACGCTGACCGGTTTGACACTTGCCACCCTGGTCAGCGTCGCCACCGCAGCCACCCTGTTGGTGAACTTCCTGGCCAATGGCCTGCCGATCAACGGCCAGACCACCGGCGAAGTCACCGAGAATTTCGACGTCTACTTCATTCCGGCCGGCTACGCCTTCAGCATCTGGAGCCTCATCTATCTGGGCCTGATCGCCTACAGCGTGTACCTCAGTCTGGCTGTCGCGCGCGGCCGGAACTCGGCGACCGCGCGAGCCATCGCACCGTGGTATCTGCTGGCCGCTGCGGCCAACTGCGCCTGGCTGTTTGCCTGGCATCACAACCAGTTCCCGCTCAGCATGCTGCTGATGCTCGTGCTGTTGGCTTCGCTGCTGGTCATCTACCGCATCCAGCTGCGCCGTCCGGCGGCCAACAAGCTGGAACTGTGGACCGTGCACATCCCGTTCCGGGTGTACCTGGGTTGGATCTCGGTGGCGACCATCGCCAATGCCACCATCACCCTCGACGACGCCGGCTGGAACGGCTTCGGTCTGTCCGAGCCCACCTGGGGCGTGATCATGGTCGTGGTGGCCACGGCGCTGGGATTGGCGATGAGCCTGCTGCACGGCGACGTCGGGTACGTCGCGGTGATCGTGTGGGCGCTGGTGGCGGTCGCAGTGCGGCTGCACGAGACCACCCCGATCCTGGTGGTTGGGCTGGCCGGAGCCGTGGTCCTGGTGGCGTCGCTGCTCGTCACCGCACGCCGGGACCCCGCACCTACCGCCGGGAGCTGATCGGGTCGATCACTGTGGGCCGGCCGGCTCCCAGTTCTGCATCACCGCGTCCATCTCGTCGGCGGTGAGCGCATTAACTGACAGCGCCGACTGCCGATCGCGGTTGCGGATGCCGTCGAGCAGAATCACCACGTAGCGGCGCCACAGCTGGGTGCCGACATGGCCGGCGAATTCACTGACCGTGCCCGCCAGCAGAGCGAAGATCGGCAGATCGCTGGCGGCCACCCCCGGCCGCAGGTGGCCGTCGCGCTCGGCTCGTTCCACCAGTTCGGTCAGCACCGGACTGAGCCGCTCACGGGCCAGCCGCACCCGCTCACCGCCGTAGCGATGGCTGAACACGATCTCGCGCAGGCCCCGGTCGGTGGCCGTGATGGCACACATCTGCTCGACGAACCACACGAACGATTGCCAGGAATCATCTTGGGACAGCGCGATTTCAGCGAGTCCGATGAGTTGATCGAGGCCGTCGACGAAGATCGCTTCGATCAGTTCTTCCTTGGTGGCGAAACGCCGGTAGACGGTGCCCACACCCACGCCCGCATGCCGGGCCACTTCGTTGAGATTGGGCTCCAGGCCCTTGATCGCGAACAGGTCGCGGGCAGCAGCGATGATCCGCTGCCGGTTGCGTTCGGCATCCTTGCGTAGCGGTCGATTGGGGCCCCCGGGAATGTTCATCGGCCGCCAGTCTAGGCTCATCGCGGACTAAGTGGATTGAACTCATCCACTTATTCCGCTAACTTCTCCCCTTGGAAAAACTTTGCGGGCGGTCGCTGCGGCGGCCGTCCGGATCGCACTGGAACGTCGGAAGGCCACCGTGACTGCACTTCGACGAATGTGGCTACCGCTGTTGATCATCGTGGCCCTGACCGCCGGCGCACTGGTCGTGACGAATGTCCGCAAGGTCTTCGGCGCGCACCCAGTGCTGATCACCGAACGCACCTCGGACACCGCCGAGGACTTCAACCCGACGTTCGTCACCTACGAGGTGTTCGGCACCGGCAGCACCGCCGTCGTCAACTACATGGACCTGGAAGGCAAGCCACAGCGCGCGCCCGACGTCCCGCTGCCGTGGACGTTGACGTTGCAAACCACCCTGCCGTCGGTGCAGCCCAACATCATGGCGCAAAGCGACGGCGACACCATCAGCTGTCGGGTCACCGTCGACGGTGAGGTCAAAGAGGAGCGAACCGTGACCGGATACAACGCCCAGACCTTCTGCTTCGTGAAGGCAGCATGAGCACGCCGACCCAGGCCCCGGGCAGCCACCGCGCAACTCGCGGCCGGTTGCCGCGCTTCATCCGGATGTTCGCCATCCCGATCATCCTGATGTGGATCGCGGTCGTCGCGGTGCTCAACACCGTGGTCCCGCAGCTCGAGGAAGTCAGCAAGCTGCGGGCAGTGTCGATGAGTCCGATGGACGCGCCGTCGATGATCGCCACCAAGCAGGTAGGCAAGAAGTTCGAGGAATACGAGACCAGCAGCTCGGTGATGATCGTGCTCGAGGGCGAGGAACCGCTGGGCGCGGCCGCACACGAGTTCTACGACCAGATGGTGCTCGATCTGCGCGCCGACACCACCCACGTGCAGCACGTCCAGGACTTCTGGGGTGACACCCTGACCGCCAAGGGCGCCCAGAGCCGGGACGGCATGTCCGCCTACGTGCAGGTGTACATCGCCGGCGACATGGGCGAAACCCTGGCCAACGATTCAGTGCACCGGGTGCGCGAGATCGTCGCCGAACGACCCACTCCCGAGGGTCTCCAGGTGCACGTCACCGGGCCCGCGGCAACCAGTACCGACCAGCACAAGGTCGGCGACACCAGCATGCGGACCATCGAGATGGTCACCTTCGCGGTCATCACCGTCATGCTGCTGCTGGTCTACCGATCGATCATCACCACGCTGATCGTGCTGGCCATGGTGGTGCTCGAACTGTCCGGCGCCCGCGGCGTCATCGCGTTCCTCGGTTATCACGAGGCCTTCGGGTTGACGACGTTCGCGACCAACCTGCTGGTGACGTTGGCGATCGCCGCAGCCACCGACTACGCGATCTTCTTGATCGGCCGATACCAAGAAGCCCGACGCGCCGGCGAGGACCGGGAATCGGCGTACTACAACATGTTTCACGGCACCGCGCACGTGGTGCTGGCCTCCGGGATGACGATCGCCGGCGCCACGTTCTGCCTGCACTTCACCCGGTTGCCGTACTTCCAGACCATGGGCATCCCGCTGGCGATCGGCATGACGGTGGTGGTCGGCATGGCGCTGACCCTGGGGCCCGCCCTCATCACGGTGTGCAGCCGCTTCGGCCGAGTGCTCGAACCCAGAACCCGCGCCAAGACCCGCGGCTGGCATCGGGTCGGCACCACCACGGTGCGCTGGCCGGGCGCGGTCCTGGTGTGCGCCATCATCGCGTCGCTGATCGGGCTGCTTGCGCTGCCGGGCTACCACACCACCTACAACGACCGGATCTATCTGCCCAAGAGCGTCCCCGCCAACGTCGGGTACGACGCCGCGTTCCGGCACTTCTCGCAGGCCAAGATGAACCCCGATCTGATGATGATCGAAACCGACCGCGACCTGCGCAACCCGGCCGACTTCCTGGTGATCGACAAGATCGCCAAGGCGCTGAAGAACGTGCACGGCATCGCGCAGGTGCAGACCATCACCCGCCCCGACGGCGATCCGATCAAACACTCCACGATCGCCTACACCGTCGGCCAGAGCGGCACCGCGCAGATCATGAACAACGACTATGCGCAGACCAATCTGGACAATCTGCTCGCGCAGGCCGACGACCTGCAGGCCAGCATCGACGCGATGACCGAGATGATGAGCATCCAGGCGGATCTGGCCGTGGTGTCGCAACGGATGGCCGACAAGATGCAGAACACCTCCGATGACATGTCGGACATGCGCGACCATATCGCCGACTTCGACGACTTCTTCCGGCCGCTGCGCAACTACTTCTACTGGGAGCCGCACTGCTCGAACATCCCGGTCTGCCACGCGATGCGGTCGATCTTCGACACCATCGACGGCCTCGACACCATGTCGAACAACTTCGAAGACCTGGTCCCGGAGATGCATCGGATGGCCGAACTGATGCCACAGATGGTCGCGGTGATGCCGGCACAGATCCAGTCGATGAAGAACCAGAAGCAGACGCTGCTCAACCAGTATCAGATGCAGAAGGCCCAGCAGGACCAGGCGATGGCGATGCAGGACAACGCCACTGCGATGGGTGAGGCCTTCGACACCGCCAAGAACGACGACTCGTTCTACCTGCCGCCGGAAGCCTTTGAGACCGCGGACTTCCAGCGCGGCATGAAACTGTTCATGTCCCCGGACGGACATGCGGTGCGGTTCACCATCATTCACCAGGGCGACCCGTTGACCCCGGAGGGCACCGCACGCACCGAGCCGCTGAAGATCGCGGCTGCCGATGCGATCAAGGGCACGCCGTTCGAGGGCGCCAAGGTCTACCTCGGTGGTAGCGCGGCGATGTACAACGACATGCAATCGGGCGCCAACTACGACCTGATCATCGTCGGGGCCGCCGCGCTGATCCTGATCTTCATCATCATGCTGCTGCTGACCCGGGCGGTGGTCGCGGCGGCGGTGATCGTCGGCACCGTGGTACTCAGTCTGGCGTCGGCGTTCGGGCTGTCGGTCCTGCTCTGGCAACACATCGTGGGCATCCCGCTGCACTGGATGGTGCTGCCGATGTCGGTGATCGTGCTGCTGGCCGTAGGAGCCGACTACAACCTGCTGCTGGTCGCACGGATCAAGGAGGAGATCCACGCGGGCCTGAACACCGGCATCATCCGGGCCATGGTGGGCACCGGTTCGGTGGTCACCTCGGCCGGTCTGGTGTTCGCATTCACCATGATGTCGATGGCGGTCAGCAAGCTGATCATCATCGGCCAGGTCGGCACCACGATCGGGTTGGGCCTACTGTTCGACACCCTGGTGGTCCGCTCGTTGATGACGCCGTCGATCGCCGCGCTGCTGGGCCGCTGGTTCTGGTGGCCGCAACGGGTGCGGCAACGCCCACCCCCGCAGCCCTGGCCCAAGCCGATCCAGCGGGCACCCGAGGAGACGCTCATCTGAGCGCGCCCGGTAGTTGGGTGCCGCCGGCCCCGCGGGCGGCAGGTAATCTGCCAACCATGGTGAGCCTGCGATGAGTGGTGGACTGTTCGCGCTACTCGACGACGTCGCGGCGTTGGCCAGGCTGGCCGCAGCCTCGATCGACGACATCGGTGCCGCGGCCGGCAAGGCAACCGCCAAGGCCGCCGGCGTCGTCGTCGACGACACCGCCGTCACACCGCAGTACGTGCAGGGCATCGCCGCGCACCGCGAGCTGCCCATCGTCAAGCGCATCGCGATGGGGTCGCTACGCAACAAGCTGCTGTTCATCCTGCCGGCGGCGCTGCTGCTCAGCCAGTTCGCTCCCCAGCTGCTGACCCCGATCCTGATGCTCGGCGCCACCTATCTGTGCTTCGAAGGCGCCGAGAAGGTGTGGGGCCGAATCCGCGGGCACACCGCGCACGCGGCGCCGCTGCCCGGCAGCATCAACGGAGCCGACGCCGAGAACAAGACCGTGACCGGCGCCATCCGCACCGACTTCATCCTGTCCGCCGAGATCATGGTGATCGCGCTCAACGAGGTTGCCAGCGAGGCGTTCTGGCCGCGGTTGATCATCTTGGTCGTCGTCGCGATCGTGATCACCGTGGCGGTCTACGGCGTGGTCGCCCTGATCGTGAAGATGGACGACATCGGTCTGGGCCTGGCCCAGCGTTCGTCGCAGCTGGCGCAACGGGTGGGCCGCGGCCTGGTCGCCGGGATGCCGAAGGTGATGTCGACGCTGACCGTGGTCGGCACGGTGGCCATGCTCTGGGTAGGCGGCCACATCTTGCTGGTCGGCACCAAAAACCTGGGCTGGCACGGTCTTTACGACGTGGTGCATCACGCCGAGGAGGCCGTCCGGCACGCGACCGGCGCCGGCGGCGGCGCACTGGCCTGGCTGACCAACACCGCAGCCTCAGCCGTGATCGGCCTCGTGGTCGGGGCCGTCGTGGTCGCGATCATGCACGTGCTGCCGTGGCCCAAGAAGCACCACGACGCCGACGCGCATCCCGAGCCGGCCGAACACTGAGCTCAGTCCCACCAGAACGACCAGGTGTCGGCAGCGCACAGGTCCACCGCGTACTCATCGAACGGCCGGACCGCCAAGACATCGGGGTCGAAAAGGGCGTGTTCCTTGGCCACCGCCCGGCATTCGGCGCTCGCAGTCGGCGGGCGGGTCACGTAGAGCTCGACGGTGTCGAAACCGACCGCCAATACAGTGGCACCGAAGCGGTCCTCCCAGGAACGCAACACCGCCGACAACTCGGCCCCCGACAACGCGTAGTTGGTCCCGCCGAGCCAGCCCACGGCAGCCAACACACCGGCCGGACGGTCCACCGGTACCAGCAGCAGCCCGATGCTCGACGTCTCGAAGGTCGGGCTCCTGCGCCGGTAGTCGGGGTCAGCCGGAACCGTCTCTGGTGCCCCGGCCGCCGGTCCGGAGCTCCCCGTCGCCAGACCCGCATACCGCGGTCCCCAGTGCGGATCCTGCTCACCCTCGTAGAGCGCGTCCTGCTGCCGAAACCACTGATCGACATCACCGTCGTCGGACCAACCGGTCTCCTCGAATTCGCCGACGCGCCAAGGCCGGTCGATCTCACCGTCGAGGCCCTCGGTGAGCACCGGCCACAGTCCGGTACTCCGGTAGGCCTTCGCCAACGCCACCCAGGTTGCGTTGGCCTGTGCCGTCGGGATTTCGGTCAGCCAAGCCCGCGCGGCCGATACCGGATTGCCGCCGTCGTCTCGCTGATAGATCCGTTCACCGGCCGGTAGAGCAACCCCGCCGACGTTCGCCGGACCATCGGCGGGCAGCGTTCCGGGATCCGCCGACGGCGCGGTCTCCGGTGTCACCATCTGGACCGGGTTTCCGGTAATCACCTGGTCGCAGCCCGCTACCAGCAGGGAAACGATGGTCAGCGCGACGATGACACGGCGAGGCATGGTGGGACCAGGTTAGTGCCAACACCCCCGACCATCGCCGCGGCCAGCGGCGGACAGGTACGAGGTAGCGTGCCAGCCATGAGTTCAGACCTGGTGCTGTATGCCGCCGCCGACGGGATCGCCGTGCTCACTGTCAACGATCCGGATCGCCGCAACGCGGTCACCGATGCGATGTCGGCACAGTTGCGCGCCGCGGTCGAGCGCGCCGAGGCTGACCAGAACGTGCACGCCGTGGTGATCACCGGGGCGGGTAAGGCGTTCTGCGCCGGAGCGGACCTGAGTGCGCTCGGCGTGGCCGCCGAGGAGGGGCTGCTGCGGATCTACGACGGGTTCATGGCGGTGGCCAATTGCACGCTGCCGACCATCGCCGCGGTCAACGGCGCGGCGGTCGGCGCCGGGTTGAACCTCGCCTTGGCCGCCGATGTACGGATCGCCGGTCCGCACGCATTGTTCGATCCGCGGTTCCAGAAGCTGGGAATCCATCCCGGTGGCGGCGCCACCTGGATGTTGCAGCGCGGCGTCGGGCCGCAGGTCGCGCGGGCAGCCCTGCTGTTCGGGATGCGCTTTGACGCCGACGCCGCTGTGGCACACGGGCTGGCGTTGGCCAAGGCCGACGATGCCCTGGTCGCGGCGTTGGAATTGGCCGCCGGCCCGGCCGGCGCACCGCGGGAGGTGGTGCTGGCAACCAAGGCCAGCATGCGGGCCACCGCCGCCCCGGGTTCGGTCGACACCGAGTTGCACCAGGCCGCACTGCGGATCGAACTCGGACCGCAGGCCACCTCGATCACCTCACCGGAGTTCCAGCGTCGGTTGGCAGCGGCGAAGTCGAAGTCGAAATAGGTTCGGGTGCGGACTGATTTGACGCGCTAGCCGATCACAACACCCGATTGGCTGCCGAGGCGGCCGAGTCCTCGTGATTTCGGTGCGCCGGGGGGCGCTCAGCGCCCCTGGACGCACCGAAATCGCAACTGTCAGAGGTGCGACAGCAGCTTCTTGAACGTGCCTGCCCGCCACGGCCGGCGGCCGCCGATCCGCAGGTTGCCGCGTAGCACCTGAGACCACATCGGCACCCGCCCGGAACCGACCAGCAGGAAGGTCACCGGGTCGGTGGTGATCACGTAGTCCACCGGCGCTCCGGCAGCGCCGACCATCGCCGAACCGTTGCAGGCTGCAAAGCGGTAGTCCGCTCCCCCGCGGATGCGCAGTTCGAAACTCACTCGCTGATGTGCCTGCTTGGGCCGCAGGTACTCCGGGGCGATGTTGAGCACGGCCGGGATGGTCAACAGCGCTTCGTCGGGGTCGACGGCCCAGGTGCGCCCGGCCGAGCGCGCGATGGCCAGCGTGGCGGCATCGACCGGCAGACCGTTGGGGGCCGCGACCGGAGTGGCCGGGTCCACCTCGGCGGCCAGATCAAGGTACTGCGACGCGCCGAAGCGCTTCGAGCGTCGATAGGTAGTTGGCCCGGGCCTGCGCGACGGGGCCGGCCGGACAATGACGTGGTAACTCGTGGTCATCGGACTGGTCCTCTAACAAAGAAAATACAATTCAGATATACCTACTATCGCACATATTGTTACTATGTCAATAGACTACCACTATGCCCAAGAACTCCGATGAGTCCCGGCCGTCGCTCCGCGCCGAACAGGTCGCGCAAACGCGCGCCGCGTTGGTGCGGGCCGGCCGCGAGCTGTTCGGGACGCGCGGATTCCGGGCGACGTCGGTCGAGGACCTGGCCCGCGCGGCCCGGGTCACCACCGGGGCCCTCTACCATCACTTCCGCACCAAGACCGAGCTGTTCGAGGCGGTGTTCCAGGATTCGCACACCGAGCTGGTGACCGCAGCCGAGGCGGCGGCGGCGAATGCGTCGAACATCCTCGAGGAAATCGCGTCGGGCATCGAGGCCTTCCTCGACGGCGTCCTGCAGCCCGAGGTGCAGCGCATCCTGGTGATCGACGGCCCGGCGGTGCTCGGGCTGGCCCGCTACACCGAACTCGACGAGCGCTATTCCTTTGCGGTGATGTCGGAGAAGCTGCGCACCGCCGAGCAGGCCGGAGTGGTGCGCGTCCAGGACCCCGACACCGTCACCCGGCTCATGCTCGGAGCGCTGACCCGCGGATCGATGCTGATCGCGAACTCCGAGGACCCGGTTGCCACCCGGCATGCAGTGGCCCGGTCGATGCGGGCGCTGCTGGCCTCGTTCGCCAGGTGAGTTGGGTGCGTTTGGGGGCGCTCAGCGCCCGTAAACGCACCGAAATCACAACGACGACGGCGGCGTTTCGATCAGCTGGCGGCATTCGGTCAGGAATGCCGCCACCTGCGCGCCGTCGGCGACCCGATGATCGAAGGCACAGGTCAAATTCATCGTGGTGCGCACGGCCAGTGCACCGTCGACGACGACGGCCCGCGGGCGCATCGCGCCCATCCCGAGGATCGCCGCTTCGGGATGGTTGATCACCGGCACGCCGTCGTCGATTCCCAGCGCACCGAAGTTGGACACCGTGAAGGTGGAGCCCACCAACTCCGCCGGCTGCACGGTGCCCGCTCGCGCCGTGGCCACCAGATGGTCCAGGGCACTGGCCAGTTCACGCGTGCGCTTGGCCTGGGCATCCCGGATCACCGGAACCAGCAGACCACGCGGCGTGGCGGTGGCGACACCCAAATGCACACTGCGCTGCAGGTGCAACTGCGGACCGTCGGGTCCGTCGACCCAGGTCGAGTTGAGCACCCGGTGCTGCTGCAGGGCCACGACCACCAACCGCAGACTCAACGCGAACGGTGCTAGCTGGAGTTGGTCGCGCAGTTCGAGCAGCCGGGTGCAATCCACCTCGACGCTGGCATGCGCGTCGGGAATGCTACTGCGGGACAGCGCGATCCGCTTGGCCATCACGGCCTGCACGCCGCGCACCGGCAGCACGTCGAAGTCCCCCGCCGAGCGCGACGCGGCCCCCGAGCCCGC
Source organism: Mycobacterium sp. NGS45 (assembly GCF_059812645.1). NCBI lineage: Bacteria > Bacillati > Actinomycetota > Actinomycetes > Mycobacteriales > Mycobacteriaceae > Mycobacterium > Mycobacterium sp. NGS45. The sequence continues at coordinate 138,959 of NZ_JCALDB010000011.1, forward strand.
CGCTGCGAGCACCGCCTCGCGGCTGATCAGCCCGTCCGGTCCGGGTGCCAGCCGGGTCAGGTCGACCAGCAATTCGGCCGCGAGTTTCCGCACCGACGGTTTGGCCCGTGGGCGCGCCCGAGGTCGGCGGCTGCGGTCACCGTCGGTGTCGACGCCGTAACCGACCAGCACCGGATTTCGCTGCTGCACAGCCGAGTCCGCTTCCGCCGATCCGCTGCGCACCGGCCGCTCGTGCTGTGCTTGCGGCTCGGCCGCGTCGGTGTCGATGCGCACCAGGAGCGCACCGACCGGCAACACCTCCCCCACCACGCCGCCGAGTTCGGCCACCCGACCGGCGTACGGGCTCGGGATCTCGACCTCAGCCTTGGCGGTCTCCAGGGTGCACAGCGTCTGATTGAGTTCGACGACGTCGCCGACCGCAACGCTCCAACTCGACACCATGGCGTCCTCGAGACCCTCCCCCAGATCGGGCACCAGGAAGTCACTCATGGTCAGGTCTCCACACCGCACTCATGGCGCATTGACCGTCCGCTCGACGCTGTCCAGCAGACGATCCACCCCGGGCAGCCACAACTTCTCCAGCCGCGCCGGCGGATACGGCGTGTCGAATCCGGTGACACGTGCCACCGGAGCCTCCAGGTCGTAGAACAGTTCCTCGGAGATCCGGGCTGCCAGCTCCGCACCGAACCCCAAGGTCCGCGGGCCCTCGTGCATCACCACACAACGGCCGGTGCGCAGCACCGACTCCGCGACGGTGTCGAAGTCCAACGGATTCAGCGACCGCAGGTCCACCACCTCGAGACTCCAGCCGTGCTGCTCGGCGGCCAGTTCGGCCGCACTGCACGCCGTCGCCACCAGGGGGCCGTAGGTGATGACCGTGACGTCGGTACCGCTGCGGGCGATCGCCGCGGACCCGATCGGCAACCCCGGTGAGCTGGTGTCTAACGCGCCGCGGCCCCAATAGCGGCGCTTGGGTTCCAGGAAGATCACCGGATCCGGGTCGGCGATCGCGTGCCGCAGCAGCCAGTACGCATCCGACGGCGTGGCCGGCACCACCACCTTCAGCCCCGCGGTGTGCGCCCAGTAGGTCTCGGTGGACTCCGAATGATGCTCGACGGCCCCGATCCCACCGAACGACGGGATCCGCACCGTGACCCCCAGGCCGACATTGCCCCGGGTACGCATGCGGTACTTGGCCAAATGGCTGGCGATCTGGTCGAACGCGGGATAGCTGAAGCCGTCGAATTGCAGTTCCGGCACCGGTACCAAACCCCGCAACGCCATCCCGATCGCGATACCGATGATGCCCGATTCGGCCAGCGGGGTATCGAAACACCTTGTCGGCCCGAATGTTTCGGCCAGACCCTCGGTGATCCGGAACACCCCGCCGAGTGCTGCGACGTCTTCGCCGAACACCAGCACCCGCTCGTCGCCGGCCATCGCGTCGTGCAGAGCGCGGTTGAGTGCCGACACCATGGTCACCGTCGGGGTGGGCGGTACCGGTGTCAGGGCCGGGGGGCGTTCGAAGAGTTGCGTCATCTCAGTTCTCCCTGCCCAATTCGGCGACCAGTTCGGCGCGCTGCGCCGCCAGGGTCGGGGTCGGCTCGGCATAGACCGTGTCGAACATGTCGAGCACGTCGGGATCGGGGGCGCCCACGGTGGCCGCACGCAGGTCAGTACGCAATCGCAGGGCATGTGCCTGCACGCGCTGTTCGAGGCGTTCGGTCCACACCTGGATGCTCTGCAGGTAAGCCCGGTACCGGGTGATCGGGTCCCGCGCCTGCCACGCGTCGAGGTCGGCCTGGGTGCGGTAGCGGGTTGGGTCATCGGAGGTGGTGTGCGGGCCCATCCGGTAAGTCACCGCCTCGATCAGCACCGGGCCGCCGCCGGCGCGGGCGTAGGCCGCGGCGTGGGCCATCACCGCATAGCAGGCCAGCACGTCGTTGCCGTCCACCCGGATCGCCGGCATGCCGTAGGCGTGCGCGCGGTGCGCGATGGACTCCGCGGCCACCTGCCGGTCGGTCGGTACCGAGATGGCCCAGCCGTTGTTCTGCACGTAGAAGACACACGGCGCGCCGAACACGGCCGCCATGTTCAACGCCTCGTGCACGTCACCCGCACTGGTGGCACCGTCGCCGAGAAACGCCACCGTCACCGAATCCTCACCGAGCCGCTGGGCGGCCATGGCCGCACCGACCGCGTGCAGCTGCTGGGTCCCGATCGGGATCGAGATCGGTGCGCAGCATTTGTCGGTGAAACCCAGTCCGCCGTGCCAACTACCGCGCCAGACCGCTGCCATCTGGGCCGTGGTGATACCGCGCACCAGGAACGCGCCGAGTTCGCGGTATTGCGGGAAGAGCCAGTCGGTCTTGTGCAGACCGGCCACCGCACCGATGGTGGCTGCCTCTTGGCCGCGGCAAGACGCGTAGAGCGCGAGTTCGCCTTGGCGCTGCAGGTTGATGAACTCGTCGTCGAGTTCACGGGTGACGACCATCATCTCGTAGAGCCAGCCCAACGTTTCGGGCGGCAGCGCACGGGACAGCCGCGACTCCGGGGTCGGCGCACCGTCGGCGTCGATCAGGCCCAGGGGCGCGAGATGCGGCGGACCCAGTGTCCAGCCGCCGGTCGGCGGTGCCGAAGCAGAACCAGCCATCGCGCCTCCTCAAGGTCGCTGATCGGCATGTATCGCCATCAGACCTATAAGTCAGCTCCAGAGCCGGGCCAGCCGGGCAGCTCCGCTTGTGGCGGTGCTCAGCCGGCGTCCGGATCAGGGCGCAAGCTGAACGATTCGCTCTGCTCGCCGTAGCACTGGTGCATCTACCATTATGCCCTCGAAAGCGAAGGCGCCCCGCTCATCGGCTGCGGCGGCCAGCACGTGTCGCGCCCACTGCACCTGCTCGGCCGACGGCGCATAACCCTCCCGGATCACCGCCACCTGGGTGGGATGCAGGGCCACTTTGATGTCGAAACCGACGGCGACGGCGTCGTCGACCTCACGGCGCAGACCGTCGAGATCCTTGATGTCGATGTAGACCGAGTCCAGCGCCAACTTGCCGAACGCCTTGGCGGCCAGCAGCGACTGTGACCGGACGTGCTGGGCCACCTCGCGGTAACTGCCGTCGGGATAGCGGTTGGCGGTGCCGCCGAGGAACCCGAACAGGTCCTCGGCACCCCAGAACACCCCGAGAGTGTTGGCCGCCGCGGCGGACTCGGTGACCTTGAGCGCACCCAGCGGGGTCTCCACGATGAACACCACGTCCAGCGGCGCCAGGGCGGTGACCTGCTGGGCCGACTCGCATTTGGGCAGCATCACGGTGGTGTACGGGGTGCGTTGCAGCGCTTCGAGATCCAGCCGTTGCTCTTCGGTGTCAGCGGGGTTGATCCGGATCACGGTGCGGTTCGGATCCAGCGGGGTCGAGACGATCGCTTCGCGCGCCGCCGGCTTGTCGCCCGCGCCGTCCTCGAGGTCGAGGATGACGATATCGGCTGCGGCGGCGGCCTTTTCGAACCGCTCCGGTCGGTCGGCCGGGCAGAAGATCCACGCCGGGCCGGCGTTGTCCAACGGCACTTAGCTCTCCTCGCTGGGCTGCTTGCGCATCAAGGCCTTGCGGGTGGCGGTGGCCACCACCTCACCGTGCTGGTTGCGCCCGGTGTGCACGAAGGTCACGATGCCCTCACCGGGACGGCTCTTGGATTCCCGCTTCTCGGTGACGACGGTCTCGGCGTACAGCGTGTCGCCGTGGAACATCGGCTTGGGGAACGCGATGTCGGAGAAGCCGAGGTTGCCCACCGTGGTGCCCTGGGTCATCTGGGTAACCGACAAGCCCACCAGAGTGGCCAGCGTGAACATCGAGTTGACCAGCCGGGCGTTGAACGGCGGCTGGGCATCCGACCAGGCCGCGTCCAGGTGCAGCGCCTGGGTGTTCATCGAGACCGTGGTGAACAGCACGTTGTCGGCCTCGGTGATGGTGCGACCGGGCGCATGCACGTAGCGCACCCCCGGCTCCAACTCCTCGTACCACAGGCCGCGCTGGCGCACCACGCGCTGTTCCGAATCTTCGGCCATGCCTTAAAGTCCCATCTCGCGCGCGATGATCATCAGCTGTACCTCCGTGGTGCCCTCGCCGATTTCGAGGATCTTGCTGTCGCGGTAGTGGCGTGCGACGGCGTATTCGTTCATGAAACCGTAGCCGCCGTGGATCTGGGTGGCGTCGCGGGCGTTGTCCATCGCGGCCTCACTGGCCACCAGCTTGGCCACGGCGGCCTGGGTCTTGAACGGCTTGCCGGCCAACATCAGTGCCGCCGCGTCGTAGTAGGCGGTCCGGGCGGCCTGGGCGCGGGCCTGCATCCGGGCCAGCTTGAACTCGATGGCCTGGTACTTGCCGATCGGCTGACCGAAGGCGCTGCGCTCCTTGGCGTACTTGATGCTCTCGTCGACGCAGCCCTGCGCGGCCCCCACCGACAGCGCCGCAATGGCGATCCGGCCTTCGTCGAGGATACGCAGGAAGTTCGCGTAGCCGCGGCCACGTTCGCCCAGCAGGTTCTCCTCCGGCACCCGCACGTCGTCGAAGCTCAACGGATGGGTGTCGCTGGCGTTCCAGCCGACCTTGTCATAGGCCGGTTCGACGGTGAAGCCGTCGGTCGGCACCGGCACCAGGATCGAGGAGATCTCTTTCTCGCCGGTGACGGCGGTGACCGTCACCAGCTTGGTGATGTCGGTGCCGGAGTTGGTGATGAACTGCTTGCTGCCGTTGATGACCCAGCCCGACCCGTCCAGTTTCGCGGTGGTCTTGGTGGCGCCGGCGTCGCTGCCGCCGCCGGCCTCGGTCAAACCGAACGCGCCCAGTGCCTTGCCGCTGGTCAGCATCGGCAGCCACTCCTGCTTCTGCGCTTCGGTGCCGAACCGGTAGACCGGCATCGCACCCAGCGACACGCCGGCCTCCAGCGTGATGGCCACGCTCTGGTCGACCTTGCCGAGTTCTTCCAGCGCCAGGCACAGCGCGAAGTAGTCGCCGCCCATGCCGCCGTACTCCTCGGGGAACGGCAGACCGAACAGGCCCATCTCGGCCATACCGTCGACCACCTCGTACGGGAAGCTGTGTTCGGCATCATGTTTGGCCGCCACCGGCGCCACCACACTCTGGGCGAAGTCCCGGACCGTCTTGGCCAGTTCTGCATAGTCCTCGGGCAGGTTCCCGGTGGACAGATAATCAGTCATCGGTCGATTCTTTCTGCGTTGCCTTGATTCGGGCCAGCGGTTGGCCCACCTTGACCTGATCGCCCACGGCGACAAGAACTTCCACCTCACCGTCGACCGGTGAGCTCAGCGAGTGCTCCATCTTCATGGCCTCCACGGCGACCACCACGGTCCCGGCCGGCACCTGCGCGCCGGTCTCGACGTTGACCGCGACCACCGCGCCGGGCATCGGGCTGACCAACTCGGCGTCGCCGCTGTGCTCGTCGTCGGGACGGACCGGCGCTTCACGCACCTCGTCGAGCACCGCCACGCCGTGTGGGCCGGCCAGCCAGATCCGGTGATCGTCGGCGGCCACCCGGTAGACGGTGCGCAACCCGGCCAGAGTGACCACCAGTTGGTCATCGGCGAGAGTTGCTGCCAGCGAGCGCCTTTCACCATCTTCGATGACGACGGTGGCCTCGCTCGGGCTGCCGGTGATCCGGACGTGGTCGGTGCGCTCACCGCTGCGCAGCCGCGCCACCACGGCTGCCGCAGCACCCATTCGCCAGCCCGACGGTTGGCTCCACAGATCAGCACCCGAGTCCGCCCAGCGCCGCAGCCACAGGTAGGCCGCGGCCGCGACGAACTCGTCGTCGCCGGCCTTGTCGGGCTGGTAGTCACCGACCCGGCGGTCCAGCAACCCGGTGTCCAGCGCACCGGCGGCCACGTCGGGATCGGCGAGCAGGAAGCGCAGGAAGTCGACGTTGGTGACCACCCCGAGTACCGCGGTGTCGGCCAGCGCGGCATCCAGTCCGCGCAACGCCGCCGCGCGATCCTCGCCGGCCACAATGACTTTAGCCAGCATCGGATCGTAGTCGCTGCCAACCACGGTGCCGGTCTGGATGCCGGAATCCACCCGCACCCGGGGACCGCGGGGTTCGGTCAGGCCCAGCACGGTGCCGCCGGTGGGCAGGAAGCCGTTGCCGGGATCCTCGGCGTAGAGCCGAGCCTCGATAGCGTGCCCCTGCAATTCGATGTCGTCCTGGCTGACGTCGAGCTTCTCGCCGGCCGCGATCCGCACTTGCCACTCCACCAGATCCCAGCCGGTGACCAGCTCGGTGACCGGATGCTCCACCTGCAGGCGGGTGTTCATCTCCATGAAGAAGAACTCGTCCGGCTTCTCGGCCGAGACGATGAACTCGACGGTCCCCGCGCCCACGTAGTCGACGCTGCGGGCGGTGTCGCAGGCCGCCGCGCCGATCCGCGCCCGGGTGGCCGGATCCAGCAGCGCCGAGGGCGCTTCCTCGATCACCTTCTGATGCCTGCGCTGCAGACTGCATTCCCGCTCACCGAGGTGGATCACGTTGCCGTGCCTGTCGGCGAGCACCTGCACCTCGATGTGCCGGGGCCGCAACACGAATCGCTCCAAGAACAGCGTGTCGTCGCCGAACGCGGCAGCCGATTCACGCCGCGCGCCGACCAGCGCGGCCGGCAACTCGGCGGGGTCTTCCACCATCCGCATGCCCTTACCGCCACCGCCGGCCGAGGGCTTGACCAACACCGGGTAGCCGATGTCGTCGGCCGCGGCGATCAGCTCGTCGTCGGTCAGCCCCGGCCGGGCGATGCCGGGCACCACCGGCACACCGAACTCGGTCACGGTGGCCTTGGCGGTGATCTTGTCGCCCATGGTGGCGATTGCCCGCGCCGGCGGTCCGATGAAGACGATGCCGGCCTGTTCCAGCGCGGCGGCGAATTCGGCGTTCTCCGAAAGGAACCCGTAGCCCGGGTGCACAGCTTGGGCGCCGGTACGCCGCGCCGCGTCCACGACGGCGTCGATGTTCAGGTAGCTCTGCCGGGCCGGGGCCGGGCCGAGCAGCACCGCGGTGTCGGCCTCGGCGACGTGCCGGGCGCCGGCGTCGGCCGTGCTGTAGACCGCGACCGAGCGGATGCCCAACTTGCGCAGCGTGCGGATCACGCGCACGGCGATCTCGCCGCGGTTGGCGACCAGGACGGTGTCGAACTTCATCGCAGACATCGCACTCACATCCTGAACACGCCGTAGGACACCGGTTCCACCGGTGCGTTTGCCACTGCCGAAAGGGCAAGCCCGAGCACTGTTCTGGTGTCGGCCGGATCGATCACCCCGTCGTCCCACAGCCGCGCCGTCGAATAGTAGGGGTTGCCCTGGTGCTCGTACTGCGCGCGGATCGGGGCCTTGAAGGCCCCTTCCTCTTCGGCGGACATGTCGCCGCGCACGGTGGCCAGCACCGACGCGGCCTGCTCGCCACCCATCACCGAGATCCGCGCGTTGGGCCACATCCACAGGAACCGCGGCGAATACGCGCGACCGCACATCGAGTAGTTGCCCGCGCCGTAGGATCCGCCGATCACCACGGTGAGTTTGGGCACCCGTGCACAGGCCACCGCGGTGACCATCTTGGCGCCGTGTTTGGCGATGCCGGAAGCCTCGTAGTCGCGGCCCACCATGAACCCCGCGATGTTCTGCAGGAACACCAACGGGACCGTGCGCTTGTCGCACAGCTCGATGAAATGTGCTCCCTTGAGCGCGGATTCACCGAACAGCACGCCGTTGTTGGCGATGATCCCGACCGGATGGCCGTGGATGCGCGCGAAGCCGGTTACCAGCGTGGTGCCGTACTCGGCCTTGAACTCACTGAATTCGCCGCCGTCGACGAGCCGGGTGATCACTTCGTGTACGTCGTAGGGCACCCGGGCGTCGACCGGGACGACGTCGTAGAGCTCGGTTTGATCAGCGATCGCATCGACGGTGGGCGCCACCTCCCACGGTCGGGGTTCGACCGGACCCAGGGTCGACACGATGCGGCGCACAATGCGCAGTGCGTCGCGGTCGTCATGAGCCAGATGGTCGGTGACCCCGGAGGTCTTGGAATGCAGGTCGCCACCACCGAGCTCCTCGGCGGTGACCACCTCGCCGGTGGCCGCCTTCACCAGGGGCGGACCGCCCAGGAAGATGGTGCCCTGGTTGCGGACAATGACTGCCTCGTCGCTCATGGCGGGTACGTAGGCGCCGCCGGCGGTGCAGGATCCGAGCACCGCAGCGATCTGCGCGATGCCCTGCGCGCTCATGGTGGCCTGGTTGTAGAAGATGCGGCCGAAGTGTTCGCGGTCGGGGAACACTTCATCTTGACGGGGCAGGAATGCGCCACCGGAGTCCACCAGGTAGATGCACGGCAGCTTGTTCTGCAGTGCGATCTCTTGGGCCCGTAGATGTTTCTTGACCGTCACTGGGTAGTAGGTGCCGCCCTTGACGGTGGCGTCGTTGGCGACGATCACGCATTCGCGTCCGGACACCCTGCCGATGCCGGCGATCATGCCGGCCCCCGGGCACTCGTCGTCGTACATGCCGTCGGCGGCCAGCGGGGCGATCTCGAGCAGCGGGCTGCCCGGATCCAACAGACCGTCGACCCGGTCGCGCGGCAACAGCTTGCCGCGCGCGACATGGCGCTCGCGGGAGCGCTTCGAGCCGCCGAGCGCTGCGGTAGCCAACTTCTCGCGCAATTGCGCAACCAGCGCGAGGTGATCGTCGCGGTTCTGCGCCGCCGATGCCATCTTTGCCGCCCATCGAATTGAGTTAATGACGACTAACTCATGGTATGTTAGTCACGATTAACCGAGATTGTCCACCCGCATCGGTGTGCGGGGCTGGTGCGGGGCGCAGCCGATCCGCCGGACCCGACGAGCGATGGGAGGCGAGATGATCGCATCCACCGCGCCCGACGGCGCCGATCCCGCCGTCACCCGACGCAGCCGGCAGAAATCCGACCGCCGCACCCAGTTGCTGGCCGCCGCCGAACGCCAGTTCGCCGAGCGCGGCTTTCTCGCGGTGCGACTCGAGGACATCGGCGCGGCTGCCGCAGTCAGTGGCCCGGCGATTTACCGGCACTTCCCCAACAAGGAAGCGCTACTGGTGGAATTGCTGGTCGGGATCAGCACCCGACTGTTGGCCGGCGGTCGCGCGGTGGTCGAGGCGGCAGCCGACCCGCAAGCAGCGCTGGCCGGCCTGGTCGATTTCCATCTCGACTTCACCCTCGGCGAGCCGGATCTGATCCGGATCCAGGACCGCGACCTGGACAACCTGCCGGCCGCTGCGCTGCGTCAGGTGCGGCGCAGTCAGCGGCAATATGTCGAAGTGTGGGTGCGCACGCTGCGTGAGCTCGATCCGGGGCTGGCCGAAGCCGATGCGCGGCTGATGGCGCACGCCGCGTTCGGCCTGATGAACTCCACCCCGTACAGCACGAAGCCGGCCGGCACAGGGCCGACCGGCTCGCGTTCCCGCGTGGTGCTGCGGGCTATGACACTGGCCGCGTTGGCGGCGTTGCGTTAATACCAGACTTTGCGGCCACCGACCGGACGGCCAACCGCACCGAGGATCCACAGCACCGCACCGATCACCAGCAAGATGATGCCGATGGTGTTCAGCAACGGCACGTTGAGTACCCATCCGAGGATGAGCAGGATGATTCCGAGGACGATCATGATGACTCCGATCTCGAGGGACGAACTACTGACAACTGTCGCGGGCTACGGGCTTGGCTGAGGAATGTTGCAGTCCACGACCTTTGGGTTCACACCGGCATAGTTCAACGGCCCAGCCAATACCGTCAGAGCTATAGACCCCGCTGTGGCGCAGTTGGTTTCGGTGGTCTCGAAGTACCCACGTTGATAAGTGGCGAACACTCCGATGAGGAGCCACACCACGACGACGATGCCGATCGCGCGCATCGCAGGCCTCCCTTCGTCCACACATCTGGCGGGAGAAGGTTTACCCGTGCGAGAGCTTCCCAAACATCAGGTTTGCCGGCCGAACGCCGCCGAGAGCCATTCACGCAGTTCGATGGCCAGCTCCACGCGGTTCTCCCGCCGGGCGATCTCGTGGCCGTCGTCCTCGAACAGCCGGTAGCGCACGGTGCGACCGCGGGCCGCCAGCGCCTCGGCCATCTGCTCGGATTCGCTGACCGGCACGTTGGTGTCGTGTGCGCCGTGCACCAGCAGCAGCGGCGCGGTCAACGCATCCACCCGCTGCAACGGTGAAAGCTGCTCCAACAACTCCACGTCGCTGACCGGGTGGCCGTATTTCGGATAGGCCGCCGCGGCGATCCAGGCCTCGGTGTTGCGGTAGAAGCTGTTCAGATCGCTCATGCCGCAGATGCTGGCCCCGGCGGCGAACAGTTCGGGGTGGAAGGTCAGCGCCGCCATGGTCAGGTAGCCGCCGTAGGACCAGCCGCCGCAGGCGATCCGGTCCGGATGTGCGAGGCCGTTGGCGATCAGGTGCTGCACACAGTCGGCGACGTCGTCGATGGCCGCGAACCGCTTCTCCCGGTCGTCGGCATGCATGAACGAGCGGCCGAACCCACCCGAGCCGCGCACATTGGGCGCGAATACCGCGATACCGGCGTTGAGCAGTACCGGGAACACTTCGCTGTAGCCGGGCCGGGACTGCCCCTCGGGCCCGCCGTGCAGGTAGATCAAGGTACCGATCTGCGACACCCCGGCGGGGGGTCGGTAGCGCCAGCCGGTGAACTGCAGACCGTCGCGCGCAGTGACGGTTTCGAGCACCGGATGCTCGGCCAGCGGACCGGACATCGGCACCCGGTCCACCATCTCCCATTCCAGGGTGCGGGTGTCGACCAGTTCGACGGTGCGCGGTTGCGACGGGCTTTCGACGGTCATCGCCACCATCGACCCACCGGCGCTGATCGACAGTTGGGAGGCCACCGAACCGGGGAACGGGATCGGGTCGCTCAACACCCGATCCGGGTACTGCATGATCTGCAATTCGCTGCACCCGTTGAGGTTCCAGAGCATGGCGATGGTGGACAGGTCATCGCTGACCACGAATTCGTCGAGTTCGATGCCGGGCCGCTCGGCCATCACCTGGTAGGTCACACCGTCTTCGGTGGTGATCACCTCGAGCAGCCGGGCGTGGTCGGTGCCGTTGTCGCTGCGGATCAAGGCCCGGACGAAACCCTGGGTGCTGTTGGGGCCGTAGCTCTTTGCCGGGTAGTACAGCTGGGTTTCCTCACCGTCCGGACCCGAGCGCAACCGGCGCGGACTGTGGTCGTCCAGGATCACGCCGGCGTCGGTGACCGATCCGGGATCGTATGGCAGCAGCGCGATCTCGGTGCGGCCGTGCAGCATCAGCATCTCCCGGTAGCCGCGCGGACCGACCCGGATCAGGGATGCCCCGGCCCAGGAGTCCACCAGTCGCCCCGCGGAGCGCCGGTCCAGCACCACCCGGTTGCCGGTGGCCGGGTCGATCAGACAGGACTGACCGACCCCGTCCGGACCGGTGATGATGGCGGCCACATGGGCACCGTCCCAGGCGATCAGCTCGGCGGTGCCTTGCTCGGTCTCCAGACCGACGCCGTCGATACGCCGCGCGTCGCGGTCGTCGGGGTCGGTGGTGACCACCCAGATCTGGGTGCGTTCACCGCCGTCGGGGGCCAGCTCGCAGGCCAGCCAGTGCCCGTCGGCCGAGTGCAGCACCCGGGTGATCGGACCTTCGATCGGCAACTCGACGTCGCGAGACGAACTGGCCCGCCAGCCGCGCAGGAACCGCTGCACCGCGCGCGGGTAACCACCGTCGTCGACGATGTTGGCGAACGCGGTGGCGTCCGGCGACAGCGACGGTCCGTAGATGGCGCGCACCTGCGGTCCCACCATGACCTCGTTTGAGCCTTTCGGTTCCGTTCCCCACCGGCACGTTACCCAATCTCACCGATTCCTCCGGTGACGCGCCGAAATGACGCTTCGCCACCCAAGCAGGTTTGCCGCGCGGGTAGCCTCGCAACGGTGAGGTTGGCATGAGCGATCCACGGTGGCCCGACGGGTCGGACCCGAACCAGTACGGGCGGCCCCAAACCCCGGGCGAGCAATATCCCTCGTACACCGATCCGGCGTACGCGGGCCAATACTCGTACCCGAGCTACTCCCCGCCACCGAACCCCACCGAGCCGTTGCCGCCGTACTGGACGCAAACCCAATACCCGCAGCCCGAACCCGAACCCGAGAGCCCACCGCCCAGCGGTGGCGGGACGCCGCGCTGGCTGTGGTTGCTGGCCGGGGTGGCGGTGTTGCTGGTGATCGGTCTGGTGATCGCGTTGGTGATCGCCAACAGCGCCGACAAGAGAGACTCCACGCTGGCGCCGCTGCCGTCGGTCACCGAGCCGACCGCACCCACCACGACGCGTGCGCCGACCACCACTACCCGGCGCCCCACGACCACCCGGACCCCGACCACCACGCCGGGTGCCCCGGGGACCACCGAAACATCACCGCCGACGACCACCACCACCGATTCCGACGTGCCGCAAACCGTGGTCTACCGGGTCGAAGGGACCCGGCCTGCGCTGAGCATCACCTACATCGACACCGGCGGGGTGCTGCAGATGGAGTTCAACGTGGCGCTGCCGTGGACCCGGGAGGTGTCGCTGACCCCGCCGGCCTCCGACGCCGCCAGCGTCACCGTCGTCCACATGGGCAGCGAGGTGACGTGCACCGTCACCGTGGACGGCGTCCAGGTCAGTCAACGCTCCGGCCAGGGGCTGACCATCTGTTCGGCGGTCGGCTGAGCCGGCGCGCCGCGCCCCGGCGCTAGTGGTCCGGCGGTTGGTCGGCGGGGCGGCGGCTGCGTGGAACCCGCACCAGCACCATGCCGGTCAGCCCGGCGGCCAGTACCAGCAGGATGCCGCCCAGGCCCGCGCGCACCGTTCCGAACACGTCGACGAAGATCGAGAACAGCCAGGGCGCCAGGAACGACACCGCCCGCCCGGTCATGGTGTACAGACCGAACACCACGCCTTCGCGGCCGAGCGCCGACATCTGCAGCAACAAGGTGCGCGCCGAGGATTGGGTGGGCCCGAGGAATATGCAGAGCAGCAGGCCGCACAACCAGAAGGCACCCGGTCCGGACACGAACAGCATGCTGATGCCGACGGTGATCATCGCGATCAGTGATCCGACGATCACCGGTTTGGATCCGATCCGGTCGTCGATCAGTCCACCCAGCACGGCGCCGACTGCAGCAACCACGCTGGCGACCACCCCGAAGATCAGGATGTCGGCTTCCGAGACGCCGTACACGCTCACGCCGAGCACGGCCCCGAACGCGAACACACCCGCCAAACCGTCCCGGAAGACCGCGCTGGCCAGCAGGTAGTAGACCAGGCTGCGGTCGCGCTGCCACTCGGTCTTGATGTCGGCCCACACCTGCCGGTAGGCGCCGCGCACGCCGACCGTGGTGTGGGTCGGCTCGGCCGGCGGCAGGATGTGGTGCGCGGTGAACAGCAGTGGGGCGGCCAGCACCGCGAACCACACCGCGGTCAGCAGCATCGCCGCCCGCACGTTGACACCGTCGGCGGTGGGCAATCCGAGCAATCCGCGGGTCTCGCCGGAGCCGGCGATGAACCCGGCGTAGATGAGCAACAGCAGCACGACGCTGCCCAGATAACCTGCACCCCAGCCCAATCCCGAGATCCGGCCGGAGGTCTGCGGGGTGGACAACTGTTTGAGCATGGCGTTGTAGGGCACGCTGGCCAGATCGCAGCAGGCCGTGGTGGCGGCCAGTAGCGCCAGACCGGCGAACAGGTAGGCGGAGTCGTCGCGGATCAGCCACATCAGCGCGGTCAGTGCGACGGCGGCCAACGTCAGTGTGGTCAATGCGCGCTGGCGCAGGTGCGGGGCCTGCACCCACACGCCGGTGATCGGGGCCAGCACCGCGACGGTCAGGCCGGCCAACGCCAGCGCCCGGCCCAGCCAGCTGGCCGGTGAGGCGCCGGCCACCAGGCCTTCACCGACCGCCTCGGTCAGATACACCGAGAACACGAACGTCACGACGATCGCGCTCACCCCGGTGGAGCCGGAATCCCACAGTGCCCACGCCAGCACCCGGGACTTGGCCGGGCCAGGTGCGCTCATCCTCGGAACTCTAAGCCGTGCCGATCGCCCGCTGGACCACCGCGCGGCGTTGTCTACGATTGCCGACATGCCTGTACCTGCTCCCAGTCCGGACGCGCGTGCCGTCGTCACCGGCGCCTCCCAGGGCATCGGCGAGGCGTTGGCCACCGAGTTGGCCGCGCGCGGCCACAGCCTGATCGTCACGGCCCGCCGCGGCGAGGTGCTCACCGAGCTGGCCGAACGGCTGACCCAGCGCTACGGCGTCACCGTCGAGGTGCGCGCGGTGGACCTGACCGATACGGCGGCGCGCGACGCGCTGTGCGAGGAGTTGGCCGGACGCAACATCTCGATCCTGTGCAACAACGCCGGGACCGCAACCTTCGGGCCGGTGGCCAAGCTGGATCCGGCCGGCGAGAAGGCGCAGGTGGCACTCAACGCGATCGCGGTGCACGACCTGACCCTGGCGGTGCTGCCGGGCATGATCGCGCGCGGCGCAGGCGGCATCTTGACCTCGGGTTCGGCGGCCGGTAACTCGCCGATCCCGAACAACGCCACCTACGCGGCGTCGAAGGCGTTCGCCAACACCTTCAGCGAGTCGCTGCGTGGTGAACTCAAGGACAGCGGTGTGCACGTGACGCTGTTGGCACCCGGCCCGGTGCGCACCGAGTTGCCCGACGACTCCGAGCGCTCGCTGGTGGAGAAGCTGATCCCGGACTTCTTGTGGATCAACACCGAATACACCGCCCGGCTGTCCCTGGATGCGTTGGACCGCAACCGGATGCGGGTGGTGCCGGGTCTGACGTCGAAGGCGATGTCGGTGGCCGCGGGCTACGCCCCGCGCGCCGTGGTGGCACCGATCGTCGGCGCGGTCTACAAGAAACTGGGCGGCGACTAAGCTGCGATTTCGGTGCGTCTAGGGGCGCTGAGCGCCCCTGCGCGCACCGAAATCGCAAGGGGTTCAGCGGCGTCGGCGGCCGGTGCCGAAGATGCTGCGGGTGATCTCACGGCCGATCACCGTGCCCGCCGAACGCATCGCGCTCTTGAATCCGGGGCTGTCCATCAGCTTGTCGAAGAATCCCGGCTCGGGTTTGGCCACCGGTTCGGGCATCGGCGGCAACTCGATGCCGGTGGGCACCGGAACCTCGTCGGCCGCGGGCGCCTGCTCGGGCGGGGCGATGCTGGCCGTCAACTTCTCGTAGGCCGACTCCCGGTCGATGGTCTGCCCGTAGGTGGCCTGCAGGCCGCTGGCCGCAGCGGCCGCGGCGATGGCGTCGGAACCGATGGTGTCCATCAGCGAACGCGGCGCACGCATCCGGGTCCAGGCCACCGGCGTCGGGGCACCGCGTTCGGAGAGCACCGTGACGACGGCCTCGCCGATCCCGAGCGAGGTCAGCGCCTCTTCGAGGTCATAGACCTCGGTCTTGGGGTAGGTGCGCACGGTCTTGCTCAGCGCCTTCTGGTCATCGGGGGTGAACGCGCGCAGCGCGTGCTGCACCCGCGCACCGAGCTGGGACAGCACGTCGTTGGGCACGTCGGTGGGCAACTGCGTGCAGAAGAACACCCCGACGCCCTTGGAGCGGATCAGCTTGACGGTCTGCTCCACCTGCTGCAGGAACGCCTTGGAGGCATCGCTGAACAACAGGTGCGCCTCGTCGAAGAAGAACACCAGCTTGGGTTTGTCGACGTCGCCGACCTCGGGCAGGAAGGTGAACAGATCGGCCAGCACCCACATCAGGAAGGTGGAGAACATCACCGGCCGGGCCGCTTGATCACCGACCTCGAGCAGGGTGATGATGCCGCGGCCCTGGGCGTCGACGCGCATCAGATCCTCGGGCCGCAGCTCGGGCTCGCCGAAGAAGGTGTCCCCGCCGTCGGCCTCGAGGTTGACCAGGGCGCGCAGGATCACCCCGGCGGTGGCACTGGACACCGCGCCCAGCGCCTTCAGTTCGGGCTTGCCCTCGTCACTGGTGAGGTACTGAATCACCGCGCGCAGATCCTTCAGATCCAGCAGCGGCAGCCCCTTCTGGTCGGCCCAGTGGAAGATCAGGCCCAGCGTGGACTCCTGAGTCTGGTTGAGACCCAACACCTTCGACAGCAGGATCGGACCGAAGCTGGTCACCGTGGCACGCACCGGAACTCCGCTGCCCTCGGTGCCCAGCGACAGGAACTCCACCGGGAAGCCGGTCGGGGCCCAGTCGTCGCCGGTGTCGGTTGCGCGTTCGGTGACCTTGTCGCCTGACTCGCCCGGCTTGGACAGCCCGGACAGATCGCCCTTGATGTCGGCCATCAGCACCGGGACACCGGCTGCCGACAGTTGCTCGGCCATCAGCTGCAGCGACTTGGTCTTGCCGGTTCCGGTGGCCCCGGCGATCAGGCCGTGCCGGTTGACCGTGGCCAACGGGATACGCACCCGAGCCTTGGGGTCGACGGCGCCGTCGACGACCACCGAACCGAGCTCAAGTGCGGCGCCGTCGACCGAATAGCCGCCCGCGATGTGCTGCGCCGGGGTCATCGCGGAGCTTGAGCTGGGGGCTTCTGACGTCACGACGGTGTCCCTCCGGATTCGTTCGGATCGGCGGTTTCGGCAATCCCCGACATTACTTGCCGGCACTGGTGCAGACCGGGTGGCCTACTGTTGATCGCTGTGCGTGAGGAATTGGTGTGGATCGACTGCGAGATGACGGGTCTGAACCTCGGATCGGATCGGCTGATCGAAATCGCGGCCCTGGTCACCGACGCCGAGCTGAATGTGCTCGGTGACGGCATCGACGTGGTGATCCACACCGACGACGCCGCCCTGGATTCGATGATCGATGTGGTCACCAAGATGCACACCCGCTCCGGGTTGATCGAGGAGGTCCGCGCTTCGACGGTGGACCTCGCGACCGCCGAGGCGATGGTGCTCGACTACATCAAGCAGCACGTCAAAGAGGCCAAGGTGGCGCCGCTGTGCGGCAACTCGATTGCCACCGACCGCGGCTTCATCGCCCGCGACATGCCGGCGCTGGACGAGCATCTGCACTACCGGATGATCGACGTCAGTTCGATCAAGGAGCTGTGCCGGCGCTGGTACCCGCGGATCTACTTCGGTCAGCCGGAAAAGGGTCTGGCGCACCGGGCGCTGGCCGACATCCACGAGTCGATCCGGGAGTTGAAGTACTACCGGCAGACCGCGTTCGTTCCCCAGCCTGGGCCTTCTACCAGCGATATCGCTGCCGTCGCGGCCGAATTGGGCCCGCCGACCGAAACCGATTCGGCAGCAGAGCACCCGACCGGCTAAGATCGTCACGCTGCCCGAGGGTTCGCCCGCAGGTAGCGATGGTGGCTGTAGTTCAGTTGGTAGAGCACCAGGTTGTGATCCTGGCTGTCGCGGGTTCGAGTCCCGTCAGCCACCCCGACTGAAACCATCGCCCCACCTGCGCATTCGCAGGTGGGGCGGTGTTCGTTTCCGGGTCGATGCAACGGACCGTGCAATAGCGAATGCCGATCCCGTCGTTTCACCACCTCAGCTCCTCGAACGCTGGCACGCACGCGGCGTCGGACAGCTCAACGCCGGCCACTCCTTGTGCGTCCACCACAACGAGGCCTCATCGTCTCGTCTACACGAGACAAGCCAACGCCGACCCACGCACCCGACACTTATCGGAAATACCGCAGCTTCCGCTCCGCGGAGAATCGAGTCAATATGTCGTCGTACCTTTCCCCCCGCCTGTTCTTTCTGCTCACCGCTGCCCCGGCGCTGATGCCGGCCGAAATCAGCACTGGGCAGGCAGTCGACAAAGGCGCCAAGCGGCTGACGAGGCCGGCGGTCTGACGATTCCTCGCTCCTGCCAGTCCACGGGCGTGCCCAGGATTCCGAAGCGTCGGGTCGCCGCGTGGATCGGGGCCCATGCGGCGCAGCGAGTGCTACCCCTGGTCCCAGTGCCGCGCAGCTTCCGCACCGCGACCCGCCGGGTCGCCGAGCCGCAGTCCGTCGATGTGCCCACCCCACACGGCGACGTCCGGTGCCTGATCTATCGGCCGCACCCGGGCGCCCCTCTGGCGCACGGTGGTGCTTGCCTTCCGGTAGTCCTGCACCTACACGGCGGCGCGTTTATTGTGCGCCACCCGCGGCAAGAGGAGTACATCGCCGAGTACATCGCTTCCGAAGTCGGCGCGGTGGTGGTGCTCGCCGACTACGCGACCGCACCCCAGGTCCAGTATCCCGTGGCCGAAGAGCAATGCTTTGAAGTCGCACGCTGGATCCACACCGAGGCGCCCAAGCGCGGCTGGGATGCCGCTCGTATATCAGTGTCGGGCGCAAGCGCAGGCGCAAAGCTGGCGGTCAACGTGTGCCAGCAGGCACACCACTCCGGTGAGATCAATTTGCGCGCGGCGGCATTGGCGTTTCCGGTCGTCGACCTCTCGCGCGCCGACCGGACCTCGGTCAAGAGGCGTCCACGCATATCGCGTCGTATTCAGCGTCTCGCTATCGACGCCTACGTAGTCGACCCGCGCGACCGTTGCCAACCGTTGGCATCGCCGGTGTTCGACGCGGACTTGGCCGACGCCATGCCGCCAACTCTGATCATCACCGGCGAGCTCGACACGCTGGGCCCCGAAGGTGACCTCCTCGCATACGACCTGACCGGCCGAGGAGTCGCGGTCACCCACCACCGTTTGCCCTCGGTCGACCACGGATTCACCCGATCCCAAGCCGCCTCGGCGCACGCGGCGATGCGATTGATCGGCGCTCACCTCTTTCAGTTCCTGAAATGAGCGGCGCACCGTGCGCTTCTGTCGCGATTGCACAACAGGCGCCGACGGTGTTGGCGCATTCACACGAGCAGCACCGCATCGTCTCGCCGTACGTTTCCGGCATGCCTAAGAAATTATCTCGGTTGCGTACCGCGAATCTCACCAACAAAGTCGCGGTGATTACCGGCGCCGGCAGCGGTATTGGTCGCCAGCTGGCGCTGTCATGTGCGGGACGCGGCGCCGACCTCGCCCTGTGCGACATCAACGAGAACGGTCTGGCCGACACCGCCGCGACGGTGCGAAGCTTCGGCGGCCGGGTGTTGACCGGGCGCGTCGATGTCTCTGACTCCGAGGCGATGTCGAGCTTCGCGCAGGAGACGCTCGACCATTACGGTGCGGTGGACCTGTTAATCAACAACGCCGGTGTAGGTCTGGTCGGTGGATTCCTTGATACCAGCGTCAAGGATTGGGACTGGTTGGTCGGCATCAATCTGATGGGCGTGGTGCACGGCTGCAACGCATTCTTGCCGACGATGATCGACGCCGGCCGCGGAGGTCACGTCGTCAATCTGTCGTCGGCCGCGGGTCTGCTGGCTAATCCGCAGTTGACTGCTTACAGCGCAACGAAATTCGCGGTGTTGGGATTGTCTGAGGCGTTGCGCATGGAGTTGGCACCGCACCGCATCGGTGTCACTGCCGTATGCCCCGGCGTCATCAACACCGCTATTACACAGAATAGTGCTATCCGCGGTGACGGCGACGCTGAGCAACGGCGCAACCGGCTGACATCGACATATCAGAAGCGCGGCTACCCGCCCGAGCGTGTCGCTCGCAACATCCTTCGTGCGGTTGACAGGGATCGGTCGGTTGCCCCCATTGCGGCCGAAGCCCATCTGATGTATCTGCTCTCGCGCGCCGCCCCGCCGGTGGCTCGGTGGGCGGCCACCCGGCTCGCCGAACTTTCGAAGTGACTTCCAAGTGATGAGGTATCAACAATGAAGCTCGCCGGACACAACGTCTTGATCACAGGCGCGACCGGCGGCCTCGGCCGCGCCATCGCCCACGAAATGGTTTCGCGCGGCTGTCTTCTCACGGTCACCGGTCGACGGGAACCGGAATTGCGCCTGCTGGCCGAATCGCTCGGTCCGTCCGTACGTGCGCTGACCGCCGATCTCACCGACCTCGGCGAAGTACGTGATCTGGTAAGCCGAGCTGGTCCGGTGGACGTGCTCGTGGCCAACGCCGGCGTGGGCAT
Organism: Mycobacterium sp. NGS45; assembly: GCF_059812645.1. NCBI lineage: Bacteria > Bacillati > Actinomycetota > Actinomycetes > Mycobacteriales > Mycobacteriaceae > Mycobacterium > Mycobacterium sp. NGS45. The sequence goes on from NZ_JCALDB010000011.1 coordinate 159,064, forward strand.
TCCGGAGGATCTTGGCATGTTGAGTGACGCACAGATAGAACACGCGGTCCGCGTCAATCTGTTGGCCCCCGCCGCCCTCGCTCGCGCGGCGATGGAGCCGATGCGCGAGCGCGGCCGCGGCCACATCGTGTTCATCTCGTCGGGCGCCGGACTCATTGCGACACCGGGGAACGGCACCATGTACACGGCCACCAAGTGGGGACTCCGTGGGCTCGGGCTGGCTCTCAGGCAGGAACTTCGTGGCTCGGGTGTCGGTGTCTCGACAGTCTTCCCCGGACCGGTGCGCGATGCCGGCATGCTGGCCGATACGGGCGTATCCCTTCCCCGGCATTTCGGAACCAGCTCACCGGAGGATGTCGCCCGCGCGGTAGCCGATGCGGTCGAGCGCGGCAAGACGGAGACGACCGTCGCATCGGCCGGCCTGCGGATGCTGGTGGGCATCGGCGCGGTGGCACCCCTGTTCATCGGCGACCTCGCGCGGTGGGCCGGGGCGGGCCGGGTCCGCGATGCGATGCTGAATCGGGAGTCGGTTGACTAGGACGTCGGCAGAGCCGAACCGAGTCGGGTTGCGCGCGAGTCGTTTTCGGCCACCGGTAATCATTTGGCCGTCGTGTGATCCTGGATCAGGTCGGCGAGCGCAAGCGCGACGCGGAGTTCGAGCGTGCGCTTGTCGACGGGCCGGCCCAGCAGCTCCTCTGCCTGTCGGATCCGGTAGGCGACGGTGTTCTCGTGGACGTGCAGCCGTTTTGCGGTCCGGCCCCGGCTGCAGTTCTCGTCGAGAAACGCGCGCACGGTGGCGGCCAGCCGGCGGGTGGTTTCGTCCGCCTCGCCGAGCCGACCGAGTTCGCGCCGCACGAACGTTCGCGTCTGTTCGATGTCGACCGTGGCGATGGCGCACAGCGAGACGGCTTGGTATCTGGTCACTGTCCCCAACGGCCGCTGCGCGAGCCGCGCGATCCGTTGCGCTTCGAGCGCTTCGACGTGACTGGACCGCAGACCCGCCAGCCCGCGGCCGGGCTCCCCTATCGCAACTCGGACGCCCGGCGCAGCCGTGGTGCGAATGCGCAACTCGTCCAACACCTTTGACGCAATCTCGCTGTGCGAGCTGACCCACGCCGCGACCGACAAGATACCGAGGGGATACAGCAACGGGTTCTGGTTGCCGACCGCGGAGGCGATGTCGCGAATGGCTGCTTCGAGGATCGCCTGGGTGTTCCGCCCCTCCTCGTGGGTGTCGAGCCAGGCGATGGCGGCGACGTGCCATCGCCGGACTTCGTGGCGCAGGCGGCGCGTGGCCAAGTCGGTGTCGATGGGTTGGCCGGCGAGGATCGTGGTGATCGTATCGACTTGGCTGGCCGCCGCGCTGCGTACCCAACGGTCCCGTTCGGTGGAGTAGACCTGCTCGGCCTGGCATAAGGCGGCGTCGACGTAGGCGAACATCCACGCCGAGCCCAACTCCGCGGCCAGTTTCCGATCGTCGGCGTTGGTGGCATGCGCATCGAGGATCTCATTGAAGCAGCGCGCGGTGACGGCGTGGGCGAGCCGATAGCTGCGCATCAATATGGTCAGTTCGACCCCATGTTGTGCGCCGTCGCGGGCGTAGGCCAGAGTCGGCGCGGGCAGGTCGGCCGCAGCGGCCGGATCGGCTCCGTCCACGAGCACCGTGGCGAAGTCCCGAATGCTGGCCTCGGTGCTCGACCGGTTGACTTCGACCGCCTCTGGACTTGCGAGCAGCTCGGGCAGCCGCGCACTGGTGTGCTCGTTCGCCACGGCGGCGATCTCGCCGGCGCGTTCGGCCAGTTCGGCGCCCGCCGGCCGCAGCACCGTCGCCCATACGCGACGCTCGTCGTCACCTCGGACACCGTCCCAGCTCGGCTCCATGATCTGCACGCTAGCGCCGCGCCTTCGGCAGTAGTGCGGATATTCGACAACAGCCGGACACAGCGTTGGCGATCACGGACAAGAGAAGGGGACGTCCTCTCGCAGACCATCAATGCATGCGACAACTGACCAGCCTCGACACTCAGTTCCTGGCTATGGAGAACGACCGGGTGCAAGGGCACGTCAGCGTTCTCGGAATCTACGACGCCTATACCGATTCGGGCCGCCCGCTCGACGCAGCGCTGGTCCGTGAGCTGATCAGCCGGCGCCTGCACCTGCTGCCGACGTTCCGCTGGCGGCTGGCACAGGTACCGCTGTCCCTCGACTACCCGTACTGGGTCGACGACGGCAGCTTCGACATCGAGTATCACGTCCGGGAACTGGCGCTGCCGACGCCCGGGAACGACCGACAGCTTGCCGAACAGGTAGCCCGGATCATCGGCCGCCAGCTCGACCGAGCTCGCCCACTCTGGGAGGTCTACGTCATCGGCGGACTCGACGATGGCCGCGTGGCGGTGCTGACCAAGATGCATCACGCCGCTGTCGACGGGGTGTCGGGCGCCGAGGTCATGAGCATCCTGCTCGACGACAGCACCGAGGGCGAACGCGATCCGGCTTCCCCGGTGGTCGCCGAGCCGTTCCCCTCCGATATCCAGATGCTCGGCCGCGGGCTGGTCGGCTTGATGTGCCAGCCGCTGCGGGTGATGCGCGCGGGTCCCACCGCGCTGCCGCACCTCGATGACGTCCCGACCATCCGGCACCTACCTGGCGTGAAGCTTCTCGCGCGCACCAGCCGGGTGATCAAACGCGCGATACCGGCCCCGTCCAAAACGCTGCCGGCACCAGGTAGCGACATCACTGCGCCCCGCACCCGATTCCAGGCGCGGGTGTCCCCGCACCGCCGCGTTGCGTTCGGGTCGCTGTCGCTGCGCGAGGTCAAGGCGGTCAAGAACACGTTCGGCTGCACGGTCAACGATGTCGTTATCGCGATCTGCACCTCGGGACTGCGCTCCTGGCTGAACGAGCACGATGAACTGCCCGCCGAGCCACTCGCCGGGTTCGTGCCGATGTCGGTGCGGACCCCGGAGCAGAAGGGCACCTTCGGCAATCGAGTGTCGGTGCTGCTGACCGAGCTACCGACGGATGAGGCCGACCCCCTGCAGCGGTTGACCCGCATCAGCAACGCGATGCGGGCGGCGAAGGAGCGTCACCGCGCGTTGCCGGCGTCGTTGTTGCAGGACGCAAACCACTTCATCCCGCCCGCACTGCTCGCACAAGCCGCCCGCGCAACCTCGCGGTTGGCGGGTGTGCGCGGGCTGAATCAGCCTGCGAACGTGATGATTTCGAACGTTCCCGGTCCGTCGACTCCGCTGTATCTGGGTGGCGCCCGCCAGAACGCCCAATTCCCGGTGTCCGGAGTGCTGGACGGAATCGGCATCAACATCACCGTAATGAGCTACCTGGACTCGCTCGAGTTCGGCATCGTCGTCGACCGCGAACTGGTTGACGACGCCTGGCCGATTCTCGACGCGCTTCGCGCCGGACTGGCCGAACTCGTCGACCTCGCGTCCGCGCACACCGCACCGCCGCACGTCACTCCCCTCCGCGCTAAGGCGTCGACCCGTAGGAAGGCCACCCCATGAACCCCGACATCGCCAGCGGCAGCATGGACGACCACCAGCTCACGCTGACCGGAATAGTCGAGCGGGCCGAGCGGTTGCACGCCGGTCAGGGCGTGATCTCGCGTCGGCCATCCGGCGCGGTGAGCAGGACGACCTTCGGTGAATGCGCCATGCGCGCACGCCGACTCGCCGGCGCGCTGCGTTCGCTCGGCGTCGGCGTCGGCGACCGGGTCGCCACCTTGATGTGGAACCAGAGCGAGCACCTGGAGCTGTACTTCGCTGTGCCGGCGATGGGTGCGGTCATCCACACGCTCAACCCACGGCTGTTCCCCGACGAACTCGGCTTCATCGTCGACGACGCCGCCGACAGCGTGATCGTCGTCGACGATTCGCTGCTGGAGGTATTCGAGAGCTTCGGCGCCACACATGATTTCGCGGATGTCATCGTCGTCACGCACACCGGCGAGTCTCCCGCCGGGACGCTGGACTACGAGTCGCTGCTGGCGGGTGCCAAACCGGTCGAGTGGCCTGCGCTGGATGAGCGTCAGCCGGCGGCGATGTGCTACACCTCCGGCACGACCGGCCGACCCAAGGGCGTCGTGTACTCCCACCGAGCCCTGGTGCTGCACTCGCTTGTCGCCGCACTGCCCGACCAGCTTTCGGTGTCGGCAAGAGACACCGTGCTTCCCGTCGTGCCGATGTTCCACGCGAACGCCTGGGGCCTGCCGTACGCGGCCGCTCTCGCCGGCGCCCGGCTGGTGTTGCCAGGTCCGCGGCTGCACCCGCACAGCGTCCTGGACCTGTGCGTGGCCGAGAGCGTGACGATGGCCGCGGGCGTGCCCACGGTGTGGATGGGCATGCTCGCCGCGCTCGACGCCGAACCCGCACGATGGAAGCTGCCCGAGTTGGACCGGCTGATCGTCGGGGGGGCGGCGGTCCCGCGGTCGATGTTCGAGGGGTTCGACCGCCACGGGCTGACCGTCGTGCAGGCGTGGGGCATGACGGAAACCGCCCCCCTCGGCGCGGTCTGCCGGCTGCCGGAGCAGCTCGACTCGTGCAGTCAGGACGAGCGGTACGGCTACCGCAGCCGCCAAGGGGTGGCCAGCCCGTTCGTGGAAATCCGCGCCCGCGACGACGACGGGGAGACCATCGCCTGGGACGATGCGGCCATGGGTGAACTCGAGGTCCGCGGACCCTGGGTGGCCGCCGGCTACCACGGTGGCCGAGGCACTGAGAACTTCACCGAAGACGGCTGGTTCCGCACGGGTGACGTCGTGCGCATCGATCCACGCGGCTGCATCCGCATCTGCGACCGCTCCAAGGATCTCGTGAAGTCCGGCGGTGAGTGGATCTCCTCGGTCGACCTGGAGAACCAACTCATGTCGCACCCCTCGGTCGCGCAGGCCGCCGTGATCGCGGTGCCCGACGACCGGTGGGGCGAGCGTCCGCTCGCGGTCGTGGTGCTACGGGACAACGCGAAGGCGTCGTCTGAAGAACTGCGCGAACACCTCGCCAAGGAGTTCGCCAAGTGGCAACTGCCCGATCGCTTCGAGTTCATGGAAGCGCTTCCGTGCACCGCCACCGGAAAATTCAAGAAAACCGAGCTGCGAACGATGTTCGCGACAGCATGAAAGGAACCGACATGAACCGCTTCGACATCACCCAGACCAACCGCGCGGTGGAGCGACTGATCGAGACGACGGAGAACCCCCGTCATCTTTATCTGCTGCACGCCTACAACCGGCACCGCTACCTGGAGATGGCCGGCCGCTATGAGGAGATCTTCGCGCCCGACATGACCGTCGAAAGTCCCGTCTACCACTTCAACATGTTGGGCAAGACCCTCACGCTTGACGGCGCCGAGGCGGTCAAGGCCGTGTATCACGAATGGTCGGAATCCGCGCAGTGCATCTTCTACGCGGAGGACGAGAAGCTGGCCGTGAGCGACCACATGATCGTCTCCACTTCGCTGATCTACCAGCAGACGCCTGGCCACGTGTTGGCAGCCGAGGGCGTCGCGGTCGACCCCAATGCGTACTTCCTGGTGAAGACGGCCGAGCACATGATCTGGCCGTATGACGACCGCGGCCGGCTGACGGGCGAGGATGTCTGGGAGTACGACGACACGGTGCGCGAGATCATCCCGTTGCAGCCCGGCGACGTACTGGACACCGAGCAGTCGGCCAAACTGCTCGATCCACTGATCAAGCCGCTCCCGTCACACAATCCGTTCCTGGACCAACGAGCGAACGCCATGTGACTTCCCTACAGTGACAACGCACCCGAACACGGCGAAGGGACGACGATGACCAACGATGTGGTGGCTCCGAAACTGCCCGGCGGTGAGACCCTGCCGTTCGCGCCCGTCCCCTCGGCGAGTGTCGCCGGACGCACATTGCAGGAATCCACCTACGCCCAGCGCACCGTCCCGCGGCGACTGGGCGACGGGGCGCCCAACGTAGTGATCGTGCTGATCGATGACGCCGGTCCGGGCCTGCCCACCACGTTCGGCGGCGAGGTCCGCACCGACACCATGGACCGAATCTGCTCGGAGGGTGTGTCCTACAACCGCTTTCACACCACGGCGATGTGCTCACCCACCCGGGCGTCACTGCTGACCGGGCGCAACCACCACGAAATCGGCAACGGCCAAATCGCCGAGCTGGCCAATGACTGGGACGGTTACGCCGGCAGGATCCCGCGCAGCAGCGCAACGATGGCCGAGGTGCTCAAGCAGTACGGCTACGCCACGTCGGCGTTCGGCAAGTGGCACAACACCCCGGCCGAGGAGACGACGGCGGCCGGTCCGTTCGAGAACTGGCCCACCGGCTTGGGATTCGAGTACTTCTACGGCTTCCTCGCCGGCGAGGCGTCGCAGTACGAGCCGCATCTGGTGCGCAATACTACGGTGGTCGCTCCCCCGAAGACTCCCGAAGAGGGCTACCACCTGTCTGAGGATCTGGCCGACGACGCCATCGGCTGGCTGCGGCGGCACAAGGCCTTCAGCGTCGACAAGCCGTTCTTCATGTACTGGGCCAGCGGTTGCCTTCATGGACCGCATCACGTCATGAAGGAGTGGGCCGACCGGTACGCCGGCAAGTTCGACGACGGCTGGGACGCGTACCGAGAGCGGGTGTTCGCCCGATCCAAGGCGAAGGGCTGGATCCCGCAGGACTGCCAACTCACCGAGCGCGACGCCACGCTGGCCTCGTGGGACAGCATCCCCGACGACGAGAAGCCCTTTCAACGTCGGCTCATGGAGGTGGCGGCGGGCTACGCCGAGCACGTCGACGTACAGGTCGGCCGCATCGCCGACGAGCTCGACCGGCTCGGCTACGGCGACAACACGCTCTTCTTCTACATCTGGGGTGACAACGGCTCGTCCGGCGAGGGACAGAACGGCACCATCGCAGAGTTGCTGGCGCAGAACGGCATTCCGACCACCGTTCGCCAGCACATCGACGCCCTCGAGCAACTGGGCGGCCTGGACGTGCTGGGGTCGCCGCTGGTTGACAACCAGTACCACGCGGCATGGGCGTGGGCGGGCAGCACGCCGTACAAGGGCATGAAGCTGTTGGCATCGCACCTCGGCGGCACCCGCAACCCGATGGCGGTTAAGTGGCCGGCCAAAGTCGACCCCGACCCGACGCCTCGTGACGTGTTCCTGCACTGCAACGACGTCGTGCCGACCGTCTACGACGTCATCGGCATCGTTCCGCCGCGCACCGTCAACGGAGAACCGCAGATCCCGATAGCCGGGGCAAGCTTCGCCAGCACGCTGGTCGACCGTGCCGCCTCCGGCGGGAAGCCGACCCAGTACTTCGAGATCATGGGCAGCCGGGCGATCTACCACGACGGCTGGCTCGCGTCCGCGCGCGGTCCTCGGCTGCCTTGGTTGCCCGGTGCGCCCGAGGGCATCGAGTCGTGGACTCCCGACAACGACACGTGGGAGCTCTACCATCTGGACGAAGACTGGTCACAAGCGACAGACCTCGCCGAGCAACACCCCGACAAACTGCTCCAGATGCGGGAGATGTTCGCGATCGAGGCCGCCCGGAACTCGGTGCTGCCCATCGGCGGCGGGCTGTGGGTCCCCGTCTACCACCCCGAGTTACGCATCGCGCCGCCCTACCGGGAATGGGAGTTCTCCGGCGACACCGTCCGAATGCCCGAATTCTGCGCGCCCGCATTGGGAAACAAGAACAACACTGTTACCATCGGGGCCGATCTGCCCGACAGCGCGAACGGTGTGCTGTACGCACTCGGGGCGGGCGCCGGCGGGCTGACCTGTTACCTCGACGAGGGTCACCTGTGCTACGAGTACAACCTGTTCATCCTGCAGCGCACCAAGATTCGCTCGACTGCGAAGTTGCCCGGCGGGCGCGCAACGATTGTCGTCGAGACGCGCTACGCCGAGCAGCGCCCCGGCGGGCCGCTCGACGTCACGCTGCGGGTCGACGGTGAGGTGGTAGGGCAGGCGCAGGTGCCCATCAGCGCTCCGCTGCTGTTCACCGCCAACGACTGCTTCGACATCGGGATATGTCTGGGATCGCCGGTCTCGCTGGACTACCGAGAACGGGCCCCCTTCCCTTTCGAGGGGCACATCCACGGCGTCCACGTCGCCTACACCTGAGCCGCGATTTCTGCAACAGGGCTTCTTCGCTATTACTCATCCCACAATGCTGGTCAGCACTAGCTGCGCCGCTGGTCAAAGCGGTTGACGGGCGTTTCACGCACTGCGATCAGTCTCCTGCGCGCGTTCGAGTCCCGTCAGCCACCCCGATATCGGGAACCCCGCCTACGCGAGTAGGCGGGGTTTTCTGATCTCTATGTCATCGAGATAGCGCCCAGGTAGGCGAAGTGGGCTCGCGGGCCTACCCAGGCACTATCTGAACGACGGGTACTACTCGCCCCAACTGCTCGGCAGCATGGGCCGGCGCACACCGTTGCCGAATGCGTCACCACGCAGCGAAGCGAACCCACTGGGTTGCGCGCCGTCCGGGCGCGCCACGGCATCGGCGAACCCCATCGGTCCGGCGCCCTGCTCCGACGCTGTGGTCTCGGGCTCGAGGTCCATGTATTCGTAGCCACGGCCCAGCTGCTGGGCCTTGGCCCGGCGGCGCTGCATCTGCTGCTGCTCCTGCTCCTCGGCGACCGGCGAACCCTCCGGGTTCTCGGCGTCACGGCGCTCTGCTGAGCGCCGCCGGGCCCGGCTGCTGGCCGCGCGCCGGGCATCGGCCGGTATCCCGCCGAGCAGATAGCCGAAGGCATCCATGTTGCCCAGGGTGGGCGGCGAGGCGGTCGGCGGCGCGCTGGCCACGGAGCTGGGTGCCGGCGGGGCCGTCACTGTCGAGGTCGCCGGCGTCGACGCCGGTGCGGTGGGCGGCGGGGCCGCGCCGCCCGACGTCATCGAGAACGCCACCGGCGGCGGTGCCGGGGGCGGCGTCATCGGCAGCACCGGCACCGGGTTGTGCAGCGCGGCCAGCCCGCCCGCGCCCAGTAGACCGCCGGCGGTCAAAAACGGCGCCACCGCGACGGTTGCGGCCAGGATCGGTATCAGCGCGGGCAGCGCCGCCAGCAGCACCTGCTGCAGCGTGGTCTTCAGCAGCGCGATGGTGTCGGTGGTGATCGCCACGAACATCGCGCCGGCACCGAACAGCAGCGTGTAGGCGATCGCGACCGGGTTGCCGGAGGCGAACGCGATACCGAGGTCGGCCGCCACGTAGCCGGCGGTCTGCGAGATGTAGGCCACGTACTGCGCGATGTCCATCGGATAGCCCAGCGCGAACGCCAGATTGAACGGATGGAAGAAGGCCAGCGGATTGCCGGTCCAGGGCAGATACGGGTCGATGCCGGCGAACAGTTCGGCGAAGAACGGGTCGTTGTAGACGCCCTGGATCAGCGGATCCAGCACGTTGTTGTAGAACTCGGTGTAGCCGATCTGGTCGAAGAATTCCAGATAGTCGTTGGTCTGATCCGGCGGCGGGTCGGCGGCGGCCAACGTGTTGGCGTTCAGGATCTGCGGCGCCACAATACTTTCCGGGGTGGCAGCCAGCGTCGTGGTGGCGACACTGTCGTAGGCCCCCATCACGGTCGCGGCCTGAATCCACATCCGCAGGTAGTCGGCTTCATTGAGTGCGATCGGAATCGTGTTGATGCCAAAGAAATTCGTGCCGATCAGCACCGCGTGGGTGGCGTGGTTGGCGGCCAGTTCGGCCAACGTCGGCATGGCTGCCAGCGCGCTACTGTAGGACGCTGCAACGGTTTCATGCTGTGCGGCGCGTACCGCACTCTCCGCGCTCTGTTGGGTCAGCCAGGCCAGATACGGGCCGTGGGCTGCGGCATATGTTGCAGCACTGGGCCCTTCCCAGTTCGCCGACTCCACCGCCGCCAGCAGTGCGGTCAACTCGGCGGCAATCTCGGCGTATTCGGCACTCAACGTGCTCCAGGCGACGGCGGCTGCGTGTAGTGCACCCGGTCCGGGTCCAGATGACAGCAAGCCGGACCAGACCTCCGGCGGTGCGGACATGTACATGGGTGCGGTCACAGCCGACCACCGCACGTTCGAACTGACACGGACGCTCATCGGCTTTCTCGGGGTGCACCGCCCCGGGTAGCAGGATGCAACGACGTGAATCTCCTGGCTCTCGGATCACTGCTCGCCTCGCCTTCCAGCTTGCGCCGTGGCGGTTGAGGGTCGCTCCCCGATGACAGTGGCGGGACCGCGCCGGACTCACACCGGCTTCCTACTTCGTCGTCACCTTACCGAGGCATTATGGCACGGTGCGATCCGTCGGCCGAGCCAGCCCGGCCCGGCCCAACCCGGTGGTCTGAGCCTGCCGCCGAGTGCCGCGATGAGGACGACGCATCGAATTCGTGTTACCGTCAGTCGCGCGCATTTTCTTGTCGCGCTCGCAAAATGAGAGAAGTAAGTTTCAATGACACAGGGCACTGTGAAATGGTTCAACGGCGAGAAGGGCTTCGGCTTCATCGCCCCGGACAGCGGAGACGCCGACGTCTTCGTCCACTACTCCGAGATCAGCGGTAGCGGCTTCCGCACGCTGGAGGAGAACGCTCGAGTTCAGTTCGAGATCGAGCAGGGCGCGAAAGGCCCTCAGGCGGTGGGAGTTTCCGTCATCTGAGGGTAACTCAGACTTCGCAGAGCTGGCACGGCATCAGCCGTGCCAGCTCTTTGCGTTACCGGGACTGTCGCGTTTCTTCGCGACGGCGCAAGGTCACCGATCACGATGACGCCCGCAGCCAATCCACTTGCACCGCCCACCGAGGAAGCGGACTGTGCCGGACGCCGGCTGCGCTACTGTTGAATATGCCCCGCAGACAATCACACTCATGGTTCGACGATTTGGACCTGCGGGCTCGAGCCGACTTGCTGGCCCGACCGCACGGCTATCTCCCCGACGCGGTGGCCGCGGCGATCCCCAAAGGGGCACGGCAGCTCTTCCGTGACGAAGCGCAGCGCAAGTGGCAACTTCGCTCGGCCGAAGCAATCCACCTGGAGGAAGAACGCCTCCGGCTGACCCAATGGTGGCGGCGGCTTTCCAGCGCTGCCCGGTCGGCCTTACTGCGGGACCGTGCGCACGGCGTGCCGGCTGATCTGCACGACGCGGTGTCCGATCTGGATCCCAACCGGGTCCCGCTGGGCAGCAACAGCGACACCTCCTACCAACTACCTGCCATCGCCGCCGCCTACCTGGAAATGGTGGCGACCGATGCAGACCCCCGGTAGCACTTACCGCACGAGATCCGGGCAGCGTCGCGCCGACCGAGCCCGGCCGCCGAACTCTGCTCAGCCGGCTTGGCGTTTGGCGGCTTCCCGAGCCAGCAGCCGGTCGCGCTGCGCTTCGAACTTGGTGGCCTGCCGCTCCAGGTCGTCGAGGTAGGCAGCCAGTTCGTCGCGACGCCGCTCACCGAGCGCGGTGAAGTCGTTGCGTTCGAAGATCCGCCATTTGCGCAGGTTCGGTCGCACCACCTCCTCGAGGTGTTGGCGCGGATCGTAGATGCCGTGCTTGGCCATCAGCACGCCGTTGCGGCGGAAGTCGGGCATGCCTCGCCCGGGCATCCGGAAATTCTCGATCACCGCGGCGACGGCGTCCATGGCCAGGTCAGGCGTCAACTCCAGGGCCGCCCCACACATGTCCCGGTAGAAGATCATGTGCAGGTTCTCGTCGGCTGCCACCCGCTGCAACATCCGGTCGGCGACCGGGTCGTTGCACACCCTGCCGGTGTTGCGGTGACTCACCCGGGTCGCCAACTCCTGGAACGTGGTGTAGGCGATCGACAGCAGGAAGTCGGTCCGGTGGGTCTCTTCTTCTTCGGCGGTGGGCGCGAAGCCGTTGGTGACGTGCACCATGCGGGCCTGCTCGAGCGCGACGGGGTCCACGCCACGACTCACCACCAGGTAGTCCCGGATCACGATGCCGTGCCGGTTCTCCTCAGCGGTCCATCGACCCACCCAGGTGCCCCAGGCGCCGTCCTGGGTGAAGTACTTGGCGGCCTGACGGTGGTAGGACGGCAGGTTGTCCTCGGTCAACAGGTTGGTGATCAGCGCTGCGCGCGCGACGTCGCTGAGCTCGCTCTGCTCCGGATCCCAGTCGTTGCCGCCGGTGGCGGAGTAGCTGCGACCGCGGTCCCACGGCACGTAGTCGTGCGGGTACCAGTCGGTGGTGGCAGACAGGTGCCGATTGAGGTTAGCCTCGGCGATCGGCTCCAGTTCGCTGACGATCTGCTCGTCAGTCAGCTGCTTTGCCATACACCTCCTCCGTATGTGCGTGCGGGTCGAGATAGCCTATCGTGAGCGAGCAAATCGTCGTTCGACCGCGGTAGGGTCGCGGGGTGAAGTCTCAGCGACGCCTGGTGGGGACCGTGCTGGCAACCGCGGCGCTGATCCTGGCGGCGGCCCCCGCGCACGCCGAACCCGACGTCGTCGACCCGTGGCCCACCATCCGGTTCTTCGACCAGGCCGACGCCGCAACGTTCACGGTGCCCGGTGCCGACGGGGTCTGGTTCACCGCGCCGACCGAACAGAACTGCGGGATCTGGGGGCGCGGCAGCTTCGCCTGCCGCGGTGACATCCCGGGCGCCCCGCCCGGAACCCAGGCATTGGGTTGGGTCACCGGCGACCGAGCCATGCATTACGACTGGACCGTGCCGTTCCGGATGCCGGCCACCGTCGCCGCCAAGTCGTTGCCGGAACGCACCTCCATCGAACATCAGGGCACCACCTGCGCGGTCGCCGAGAACGCCACCACCTACTGCGAGCGGGGCCCGTTGCGTTTTGCGCTCACCCCGGCCGGGTCCTGGCTCACCCCGCCGTGGATGGACCTACGCCGCTAGGGTCCGGCCAGCACCGCGACCACCAGGGTGCGGCCGGTCTGCTCATCGTGGATCACGCTGGTGCCGAACGTGGTGTAGGAGCAGTCGGCCAGCACCGCGTGTCCCTGCAGCAGCGCTCCTGCGATGGCGGCGTCGGCGTCGCGGCCGGCGCCCTGTAGCTGCACGGCCTTGCCGGCGGTGCCGCCGAAGTCCCGCAGCACGAACAGCGGGTCGGCCACCGGCACGTACTGGGCGTCGTGGTGCAGGTAGTCGAGCGTGGACTGGTTGGAGATCGCGGCCACCCGGGCCACCAACGGATCATGCTGCAGCCCACCGCACGACGCGGCGTGGGCGCCGGCGATCTGGGCGTCGAAGTCGGCATCGGCGCCGGCGGGCGCGGCCGGCAGGGTCGCCGCCCCGAACAGCGCGCACAGCACGGTCAGGATTCGCATCACGCCCCCCGACAGGTGTGTGACCGGTTGATCCGGCTGCCCCAGTACTGCACCCGGCGCAGCGACGGGCCGCTGAACCAGGCCGGCTGATGCGCCCGCAGGCCGTTGCCGACGTTGGACAGATGCTGCCACAGCAGATAGAAGCTCTCCCCCTGGTACATCGGGAAGAAGTTGTCTCCGACATAGTCCCGCCGCTGGGTCAAGGCCTGGGTCCGTGGCGCCAGGAAGGCCACGGACTGGTCGATGTTGGCAACGACGGCGGCCGCGTGCGCCGAGACGTCGTCGACGGCCCAGTTGCCGTTGCGGGAGATCAATTTGATGTTGAACCGGTCGATTTGGCGCATCAGCTCCTCGTACTGCGCCTCGAACCACTGGCACATCTCGCGACCCGCGGTGATGTCGGCTTCGGTGACGTACTGGCGGGTCTCGTCGTACGGGAACGGCGTCAGTGGTTGCCAGTCGGTGTACACCGGCACGATCACCGGCAGGGGCGGCGGTATCGGCTCCTCCCCCACCGGGTCCGGCGGGTCGGCGGACGCCGGCAGTGAGATCGCCAGCAGCGCAACCAAAGCCGCGACCAGCGCGCCGACGGCGCGCCGGAGCAACGACACCATGTCAGCGCGGAGCCAGGACCGCATCGATGCCGCCGATATCCGTGATCTGCCAGTCGTTGTTGCTGTCCAGGGTGACGCTGTAGGTCGCCGTCGACGGCAGACCGTCGGGTGCTTGGGTGGTCTTGGTGAGCACGCTGACGAACGCGTCGACCACATAGATCCCGCCGGCGTCCGAACGCACGATCGCGGCCAACGGTTTGGAGGTGGACTGCCACTGCAGCGGTGTGAGCAACTGCTCCATCGACTCCGCAGCCTCGGTCAGTTTGGCCTCGAGCTCCGGTGAGGTACCGGCCACCAACCGCTGGTTCCAGGAGCTGAGGTCGCGGTGGTCCATCTCTGCGGCAGCCACCGCGTAGTCCATCGCCACCTGCTCTGCGCGTTCGTGGTTCGCGGCCTGGCGGGCAGCGGCGTCCAGTTCACTGCGGGCGTCGAAGTACAACCAGCCGAACACACCGGCCGCGGCGGCCAGCACCGCGATCAACGCGCCGACGACCAGGGTGCGCACCGACAGCGTCACCTGGCGCGCCGGCGTGGCTGCGACCTCGACCGTCGGCGCCTCGGCCACCGAGGCCGAGACCTCCCGGGCCACGGTGTCGTCATCCGCCTCGGGTGCAGGCTGCGGATTCTCTGCCATGGACGTGCCTTTCTTTTTCAAACTCTGCGGTGCCGGCGGCACTGGGTCATCCCGGCGGCGGGACCGTGACCCGCAACGTGATGGTGCCGTCCTCGGGGACGCCGCGCAGCATGTTGCCCAGGAACCGGCCGGTGTCGAAGTTGCCCAGCGCCACCCCCATGTTGCGGATGTTGGGCAGCAGCGTTTCGGCGATCACCTGGAGGTCGGGTGAGCGGGTGTCCAGGAACCCCTGGATCCGGGCCAGGTACTCCTTGAAACGCTGCAGGTTCTCCGGCGAACCGGCCAGCACGATGTTCATCGCGCCGGCGAAGATGCCCTGCACGTTGGGACCGAGCGCCCGCAGCTGCGGCGCCAGGTTGGCCAGTGCCGGACCTATGAAACCGGCGTTGCTCAACAGGGTTTGGACATTGGCGACCAGCAGTTGACCGCGGCCCTGCAGCCCGCCGACCTCGGCGTGCAGCAACTCGCCGGCCCGGTTGATGTTGGGCAGCACCGCATCCGGGTCCGGCAGTGCCCGGTCGAGTTCACCGACTATGGCGTCGAGTTGCTGCGGGTCGGCCTGGCCCAACAGCCGGCCCAGACTGACCGCCAGATCGGAGATGGTCGGTGAGCGCTGAACCGACTCGGCGGCGATGTGCTGGCCGTCGCGCAGCATCGGGCCGTCGCTGCGGTTCGGGAAGAAGCCGACGTAGGTTTCGCCCAGTGCGGACAGGTTGTCCAGCCGCACCGTGCTGTCCACTGGTATCTGGTGTGCACCGTCGATGTAGAAGTCGATGCCGGCATCGGCGGCCCGGGCGTGGATGGCGGTCACCTTGCCCACCGGGACCCCGCGCAGCAGCACGTTGGAGCCGACCACCAGACCGTTGACGTCGGCGACCGCCATCGTCAGCGTGGTGCGCTGCTCCGGCGGCGACAGCCGCACGCCCAGCCCCGCGAGGTAGCCGACAGCGAGTACGACGACGGCGGCCAGCGCGGCCAGCGACGCCACGTTGCGGAAGGTGAGGGTCACGGCACCGCCCCCAGGATCCGGAGCACCTCGGCGACGTTGTCCGACATCTCCTGGCCGTCCGGACCGACGATCGAGGTGATGTTGATCGCCGGGTATTTGTCCTGCGGCAGGAAGTATTTGGTGAACAGCCGGCGCCAGGCCGGAATCTCGTCCTCCACAGCCCATTTCGTGCCCTGGATGGCACCGGTCGCGTCGCCGACGGTGGTGATCATCGGCACCAGCCAGAAGCCGCCGCTGTAGATGCTGCCGATCGACGGGATCATGATGCTCAGCCGGGAAGCAACCTGGGTGGCGCGATCGAAGCCCAGCATGCCGGCCGGCGAGAACCAGTACTGCATGTTGGCGCGCTTGCCGTACAGCACCGTGGAGGTGTCGGCCAGCCCGGAGAGCACCAGGTTCGCCGAATCGACGTTGTCGGCGAGTTCCGACAGATTGGTGCTGATCTGGGACACCACCTCGGGCAGTGGCATGTCGCTGCTCTCGGCCACCCGGTTCAGCCCGATCATGCTGTCCTGCACCCGCTGGATCGAGCCGCTCGCGACGAAATTGGCCAAACTCGCGATGGTGTCCTCGATCTGCGGCGGCGACGTGGTCTGCGTCAGCGGCAGCACCGCACCCGGCGCCAGCGGCGCGGCGCCGGGCTGACCGGAGCGCTCCAGCACCACGTAGATGTCACCGAGCACGGTGGCCTGCTGCAGCTTGGCGTGCACGTCGGCCGGCACGGCCACATCGGAGTGGATCCGCGCGGTCAGATCCACCTGCCGATCGGCGATGCGTACGTCGGCGACCTGACCCACCGTGACGCCGTCCATCACGACGTTGGCGCGCTGCGGCAGGTTGAGCACGTTGTCGAACTGCAGTACCAGCTCGTACCCGTCGCGTACCTGGCCGGGCACCGGGAGCGACTCGACCCGCAGCGACGAACACGAGCACAGCACCGCGGTCGCCGCCAGCAGCGCGGCCCAGCGCATCCGAAGTCGGTTCATCGGCTCGCCTCCACCAGCGCGTACTGCAGCAGGGCAACATCGACCGCGTACGGCGTGCCGGCGATGTCGGCACAGCTGCCGGGCACCCGTGAGTTCATGATGCCGCACATCAGCAGACCGTCCTGGGTGCGGATCCGATACATCGGAGGCCGCCACTTCAATTGCAGGCCTTGCTCATTGAACCGGTCCGAGACGGTGGTGATCCAGCCCGGTATCGGGTTGAGCAAATTCGACAGCGCGGTGGCGTGCGGGCTGGCCTTGCGCAGCGCCACCGACACGGTGTCGAGCACCTGCTGGGTCTGCCCACCGAGTTCGCGTTCCAGGTCCGCGATCATGGTGATCATCAGCGGCAGCGTGCCGGTCATCCGCCGCACGCCGTCCACGGCGCGCACCAGATCCGGTGTGGTGGCCTGCGCGGCAAGCAGCACCTTTTCCATGGTGGGCTGGATCTCGGTGAGCTCGGTGGTCAACGTGGACAGGTTGGCCAGCACCGAGCCGGTGTCGCTGATCGTGGCGTCCGGGCTCTCCAGCAGCGCGGACAACCGGGTGAGGAAGTCGGCGCTGCGGGCGCCCTGATCGGTGAGCAACCGTTGCACCGAGCTGACGGTGCCGGCGACGTTGTCGGTACCCTCCGGGCTGATCGAGTCGATGAAGCCGGCAACCGATCCGACCACCTGCGACAGGCTCTTCGGGGTGGCGGTGCGCTGCAACGGGATACATTCGTCGGCGGCCAGTTGCGGTCCCCCGGCGTAGTTGCCGACCAGTTCCAGGGAGCGGTCGGCCAGGATCGACAGCGAGCGGATCACGGCCTTGACGTCGGCCGGTACCGGCCGGTCTTCGGTGATGGTGAAGCGCACCTGCACGCTTTCCGGGCCCGGGGTCACCGAGTCAACGGTGCCGATCTGATAACCCATCTGGGTGACCGGGTTGCCCGGGTACAGGCCGATCACATCGGCCAGTACCGCACAGTATTGCGGGTTCGCCTGGCGCCCCGGCCCGCCGCACGAGGTGGTCGCAGCAAGTGCGACGACGGCGATCAGGACGCCGAACAGGCCGCGAGGCAGGGATCTGGTCAACATGCGCTCCCCGGGACCGGGATGCACAGATCGGTGGCCAACAGATCCGGGCCGGCGTTCTGCGCGTCGAGGACTCGTTCCAGCTTGTCGCGCACCCGGCGCAGACCGCGCACCACCACGCCACTGCGGTCCGCCCAGGTCTGCACGATCTCCTGCCAGTTGCGCACCTTCTCGATGAACTTGTCCCGGTGGCCGTGGTAGAACTCACCCACCGGCTTCAGGGATTCGAGCACGTCACCCATCCCGGCCAGGGCCTGCCCGAAACCGGCCGAGTACAGCACCAGGGTCTGCTCGATGATCGCCACCTTGCGCACCAGCGCCTTGAGTTGGTCGCTGTAACCGGCGAGCGCCTGAATGTACTCGTCGGACAGGTTCAAGATGGTCGAGATCTGGCCGCGTTGCTGATCGATCACCCCGGTCAGGGCGTTGCCGGCGTCCAGCACCGCCGACAGCGTCTCCACGTTGCCGCCGTCGAGCCCGGCCTGCACCTTGTCCAACGCTTCGCGGATAGGCGCGGAGGCGACGTTGTCGGTCACCTTGGTGGCTTCCCGCACCGTCCGAATCAGGTTGTAGGGCATGCTGACTCGTTCGATCGGGATGGGCTGTTGCCCCAGCGGCTGATCACCCAGTGACACGATCGAGGTGTAGTAGCCGCCGGCGACGGTGCGCATCCGGACCTGGATCTGGGATTGGTCCCCGACGAATGCGTCACGATCGACCATGGCGCGCACCCGAACCCGCTCCGGTTCCAGTGCCAGGCCCTGGATCCGGCCGACGTCCACGCCGGCGATGCGCACCGCATCGCCGGGCCGCACGGTGCCGGCGTCGTCGGTGTAGAAGACGACTTCTTGCTGACCGGGCGGCCGGAAGTAGAGCACGCCGGCCGTGACGGCCAGCACCACCACCATGGCCAGCGCGACCAGACCCAGCAGCGTCGGGTTGCGCAGGAATCTCAACGGTTGCACAGCACCACCCGCTGTCTGTTGAGCAGCACGTCCATGGTCGCCGGCAACTGTGCACGGCCTCGCGAGCACGGTGTGACTTCGCCGGATTGTCCGGGCGGCGGGATGTTCTCCCAGATCACCGGGATCATCTTGAATCCGTCGATGGCGTCGTTGAAGTTGGTGATGGCGCGGTCCAGTCCGTCGTCGATATCGGCGCCGGGTTGGATTCCGATGTTGCGCAGCAACCGCACCACGGCCTGGGTGAACTGCGGCCCGTACAGATCCGACTTGCGGAACTCGTCGAGCACGGTGAGCGCCGAATCCACCGGCCGGTTGGCCCATTCCAGCAGTTGGATGAACTCCCGGGAGCGCCCGCCGACGGCATCGGACATCGCACTCAGGTTGGCCATCAGGGTGGAGATGACGGTCTGCCGATCGGAGACGAATTCGGTGAGGGTGCGGATGCTTTCGAGCATCGGGCCCACGCCGCTGCCGTCGCCGGCCAGAACCGTGCCGACGTTGTCGGTGAAGGTGTTGATCTCCTCCGGGCTGAGCGTGGCCAATACCGGTTGCAGACCGTTGAACAAGGTGGTGATGTCCAACGAGGGCTGAGTCATGGTGGTCGGGATGTGGGTCAGCCCGGCGTCGACGACGTCGCCGTGTTCGGTGTCGGCGGGGTCGACGACGTCGAGGTACCGCAGCCCGGTCAGCGCCTGGAACTTGATGGCCAGCTTGCTGTTTGGTTGCACCCCGAAGCGGTTCTGCATGGTGAAGCCGATCTGGGCCACGCTCTGCCCGGCCCGCCGCACCAGGTCGATCGAGGTGACCTTGCCGACCCGCACACCGCGCACGCGGACGTCGGCGTCGACGCGCATCCCGGAGGCGTCGGTGAACTCGGCGGTGTAGGAACGGGTCTCACCGGTGACCGGGGCGCGCAGCACATTGATCACCACACCGGCCAACGCGAACGCCAGGACTCCGGCCAGGATCAGCCGCCACAGTGCGCCGCGGGGCTGCAGAGTTCGGCTCATCACGGCACCCCCATCGCCTGCAGCGGTGCCGCTACCCCGGGAATGCTGTCCAACACGACGCGCACCCGCAGCGCCCGCTGATCGGGCCCGCCTTCGTACATCCGCTCGAAGCGGGTGCGCAACTCCACCAGGGTGTCCGAGATGTTCTCGGTCTGGGCGATTCCCGGGATCGGCCCGGTCAGGGTGCGCACCACTTCGGTCACCGGAAGCAGTTCGCGCACATGCGAGGACAGCAGTCGGCCGACCGCGGCGAACATGCCGGTGGACGCCAGTTCCACGGTCGGCAGGAAGCGCTGCTGGAAGAACTCCTCGGAGACGTCGAGTCCGGTGTGGTCGAGCCGGTCCACCAGGTCGGTGAGCGCGTCGGCGAAGGTCGGCGCCGGCACCGTGATGCCGGCGGCACTGCGGACCAACTGCCCCGCGCTGACGGTCTGCACCTTGGTCACCGAATTGGCAACCAGCAGCACGGTTTCCATCATCGGGTTCAGGCCGTCGACATAACGGGTGACACGTTCGAGCACGTCCACCAGCTGCGGGGTCACCACGCCGCCGGTGATCTCGCCGAGCCGGGACAAGAACGCCTGCATGGTGTAGTTGCCGCGCGGGGCCAGGGTCAGGGTCATGCCGTCGCGCAGCGGCTGCCCGGCGGTGTCGGGCTGGATCAGGTTGATCCCGGTCACGCCGAAGTAGTTGGCCGGCCGGTAGTCCATTTCGATGGTGTCGGTCAGGCCGGTCGCCGGGCCGGGCTGCAGCCGCAACTGCAGCCGCACACCACCGCCGGGCAGGCTCGCGACGGTGTCCACCTCCCCCACCCGCACGCCGTGCAGCAACACCGGACTGTCGGCGGCCACCCCTTGACCCACGTAGGGGGTATCCACCGTCAGCGCCAATCGTGGATCGGCGCTGCGGGCCCACGGATTGAAGGCCAGCAGTGCGGCCACCAACGCGACGACGACCACGGCCGCAAGGCCGATCCGCGCCAGGAGTCGAGACTCCTGCTGCGAGGTGATCCGAAGTAGCACGGCCGGCACCTATCCCTTCAACACGAACTCGGGTCGCACGCCCCACAGGGTGACGGTGAGTGCGAAGTTGACGACGACGATGGTGACCAGGCTGGCGCGTACGGCACGCCCGGAGGCCTGCCCCACCCCGACCGGGCCGCCGGAGGCGAAATAGCCGTAGTAGCAGTGGATCAGCGTCACCAGGGCGCAGAACACCACGGCCTTGGTCAGCGAGTAGCCGATGTCGGTGGGCGACAGGAACTGTTCGAAGTAGTGCTCGTAGGTGCCGGTCGGTTGATCGCGGAACACCGTGATCACGGTGTGCGCCACCAGGAAGCTGGTGACCAGGACGATCAGGTAGCCCGGGATGATGCACACCAGGGCGCCGAGCAGCCGGGTCCCGACCACGAACGGGATCGGCCGCAGCCCCATCGCCTCGATGGTGTCGATCTCCTCGGAGATCCGCATGGATCCGATCTCGGCGGTCATCCGGCATCCGGCTTGGATCGCGAACGCGATGCCGGTGATCAACGGGGCCATCTCGCGCACGTTGGCGGTGCCGCCGATGATCCCGGACAGCGGACCGAAACCGAGCATGTTCAGGGTGG
This sequence comes from Mycobacterium sp. NGS45, assembly GCF_059812645.1. Lineage (NCBI taxonomy): Bacteria > Bacillati > Actinomycetota > Actinomycetes > Mycobacteriales > Mycobacteriaceae > Mycobacterium > Mycobacterium sp. NGS45. Next base: position 180,255 of record NZ_JCALDB010000011.1, read on the forward strand.
AGAAAGCTTCGATGGCCACCGACGCGCCCATCGCGGCGCCCATGATCAGCAGCACGCTGCAGACCCCGCCGTCGACGATCACCGAGCCGCGGCCCCACGCCAATCCGTTGACCGCCTTGAGGGTTTGGCGGCGGTAGCGCCATGCCGACAGCGGCAGGTACCAGAGGGTCTGGGCGATGAACACCAGCCACTGCCCGACCGTGCGCAGCGCGCCGTGCACAGCGGCGCCGACACCGCCGGCGGCCTTGCGCGCGGTGTCTGCCGAGTTCGGGAGCGTCAGTGTCATCAGGCGATCCCCGACGGGAAGAACATGGTCTGCAGTTGGGTGATCGACACGTTGGCGATCACGATGCAGACCACCGAGAGCACCACCGAGGAGTTGACTGCGTCGGCGACACCGCGCGGACCGCGTTTGGCTTCGATGCCGCGCAGCGAGGCGATGACGCCGACGATGCCGCCGAAGACGATGGTCTTGGCCACCGCGAACCACACGTCGGTCACCCGGGCGAAGGATCCGAATGACATCCAGAAGCTACCCGCGGTCACCCCGTTGACGCCGACCGCGATCAGATAGGAGGCCGACACCGCGCACGCGATGATCACGAAGCACAGCACCGGACCGATGGACACCAGCGCCAGGAACCGCGGCACCACCAGCCGGCGGACCGGGTCGATGCCCATCACCCGCAGCGCGTCGAGTTCTTCGCGGATCTGCCGAGACCCCAGGTCCGAGGCGATCGCGGCGGCGGCCACACCACCCATCAGGAAGCCGGTGACCATCGGGGCGCCCTGGCGGATCACGCCGAAACCGCTGGCGGCACCGACCATCGAGGTGGCGCCGAGTTGGTTGACCAGACCGCCGATCTGGACCGACACCACGCCGCCGATCGGGATCGCCATCAGCAGTGCCGGGGTGGCCGTCACCTTCAACAGCGTCCAAGCCTGCACCAGCAGTTCGCCGACCGGCAGCCGCAGCCTGATCAGGTCTCGGATGGCGTAGCGGAGGATGGCTGCGGCCAGCAGGACGGCGCGGCCGATGGTCGCGGTGGCCTGGGCCGGGATGCGCCAGACCCGGGCCGCAGAGCGGCGGGCGGATTCGGTGATGGTGTCGAGCGCCTTGGACGGCCCCGTAGCGGGGCGGGTAGCTGCCAGCGTCATCGCTGCAACCGGGCGCCAACCGGCCGCCATAGCCGCCCGTGGGGCTGCGATGGTGGGTCAACGGGCTGCATTTGCGATCCAGTCCTTTGGCGTCCGGCAGTAATCGTCTCGCGGCAATCACCACAGGTCGCGCTGAAGGCGAAGCCCGCACGTCTGAGGCTAGCCTCGGCTAACGCGATGATCGTACAAACGGCGTTTACCGGTATCAAGTCCTTCAAATTTGGCGCTGATCACATTGCGGCGCGATGACCGGCGGATTTGCTGTGCGTTCGGCTCGGGCAGTGCGGGCCGACTCAGCCGTTGGCCATGTTCCGGCACATCGGGGTGTGCATGACCTTGTTGCCCGGGGTGGCCGCGGCCACGATCATCGGCGTGACGTCGTTGAGGCCGGGGAAGAAACCTGCGATGTTCAGGTCGCAGATGTAGCCCAGCGTGTAGGCACCTTCGCCGCTCATCCGGGCCATGCCCTTGAGCATCAGCGGCAGGTTGGCACCGGTGAACGCCAACTGCGGCTCGATCGAGACCATGTGCTTCACCCAGCCGGGCTCACGCGTCACCATCGCGTCCAGTGACGGATACACCTCGTCGGAGATGGTGGACAACTGCCGCACCACCTTGGCGATCGACCCCATCGAGTCGATCAACTCCGGCCGCCGGGCGTCGAAGCCGGTGACCACCTGCTGTGTGTTGTCGATCACCCGTTCTAAGTTCTCGTTCTGCTGGGCCAACGTTCCGAACAGCGTGTTGAGGTTGGTGATCACCCCGCCCAGGGCTTCGTCACGACCGGCCACCGACTCGGTCAACCGCGAGGTCTGGTCCACCAGCGTGGTGATCGAGCGGGCATCGCCTTGCAGCGAGGCGATGACGCCCCTGGTGAGATTGTCGGCGTCCTCGACGTCGAGCAGACCGAACAGCGGTTCGTAGCCGTTGAGCAGATAGCCGACGTCGAACGACGGATCGGTCCGTTCGACCGGGATCACGCTGTGCGCGGGCAGCGGTGCCGGATCGCCCACGGTGCCCAGCGACAGGCCCAGATAGCGCTGCCCGACGATGCTCTGGTAGTTCACCGAGGCCACCGTGGTGCCCAGCACCTGCTGTTCGGACTGGACCACGAAGGACACCTTGGCCAAGGCGCCGTCCTGCAGTTCGATCTTCTCCACCCGGCCGACCCGCACGCCGGCCATCCGCACGTCGTCGCCCTCGCGCAGCCCGAAGACGTCGGTGAAGACCGCGGCGTAGGCCGCGGTGTGGCCGGCCACGTCGCGGCGCAAGGTCACGTAGATCAGATAGGTCAGCGTCAACGCGATCGTCATGAACACTGCCAAGCCGATTGTCGTCGTCGACATCGGGCGCGCATGTCCGGTGCGCCGCTTCATCATCGGCGACTCCGCGCACCGGCACTACAAGGCCGGCAGGCC